>JAGBXL010000034.1 GCA_017629325.1 Clostridia bacterium
AAAATGCTCCATGGTCCGCCCGTGTTGTGAACATGGGTAAAATCGAGAAAGTTTTTAATAATGCTTACCGATTCATATTCGTTAAGAAATTTAACTGTAAAAAATTTTGAAATCTGATCAAGTATGAAAATAACAGGTATTAATATTAAATATATCATAAATTCACCTTATTATAAACGGATTGCCATGTAAGCAATCCGTTTAATTATTATTATTTGTTATTGTTTATATATTCAATAGCTTCTTTTATGGCATCTGCAGCACTTAATTCTTTAACAGATAAGTCTTTTCTTGTAACAAGCTCAACTAAGCCATCTGCAGCACCTTTACCAACATTTATTCTAAGCGGCATACCAATAAGGTCCGCATCTTTAAATTTAACGCCTGCACGCTCGTTTCTGTCATCTAGTAAAACTTCTATACCATTTTTCTTAAGTTCACTGTATATTTCCTCTGCAAGCTTAACCTGTTCTTCATTTTTAGTGTTTACAGGAACAACTATAACATGATATGGTGCAACGGAAACAGGCCATATAATTCCGCTTTCGTCAGAAGATTGCTCAATAATTGCAGCCATACATCTTGTAACACCAATACCGTAGCAGCCCATAATCGGAATTTGTTCCTTACCATTTTCATCAAGGAATTTGCAATCCATGGATTTGCTGTATTTTGTGCCAAGTTTAAATATATGCCCAACCTCAATACCCTGACATGTTGAAATTCTTTCTTTTTTGCAAACAGGGCAGATGTTGCCTTCCTCAATATTGCGGAAATCGCCAACATATGTAGGAGTGAAATCTTTATTGATATTTACATTTTTAAAGTGATATTCCGTTTCGTTTGCACCAACAACAAAGTTTTTCATAAGTGCAACTTCGTTATCAACCAAAACATCAACGCCAAGATTTACGGGACCTGCAAAACCAACGGCTGCACCTGTTGTTTTAACAACATCATCAGGTGATGCAAGTTCTAAATTAATAGAGCCAAGGTAATTTGCAAGCTTTGTTTCATTAACCTCACGGTCGCCTCTAACCATAACAGCAACAATTTTTCCGTCGGAGTTGTAAAGAAGGGTTTTTGCAAATTTATCGGCAGTAGTTCCTAAAAATTCGGTTAATTCTTCAATAGTTCTTGAGTGAGGAGTGTATATTTTTTCAATATCAAAAATATCTTCGTTTGTTTCAATAGCTTCTGGAACACATGCAGCTTTTTCAATGTTAGAGCAGAATCCGCAGCTGCAATATGCAATTGTGTCTTCACCAACATCGGATTTAACCATAAATTCCTGTGAACCCGAACCGCCCATTGCACCTGAATCGGCATCAACAATTAAATATTCAAGTCCCATTTTATCAAAGGCTTCTCGGTATGCGTCATACATATTTTTGTATGAAATATCGAGTCCTTCTTCGTTTGTGTCAAAGCTGTATGCATCTTTCATTATAAATTCGCGGCTTCTTATAACACCAAAGCGTGGTCTTCTTTCGTCGCGGTATTTGGTTTGAATCTGATAAAGAGTAACAGGAAGCTGTTTATAAGATTTAATTGTGTTTTTAACAGTATCGGTAAAAATTTCCTCGTGTGTAGGTCCAAGGCAGAAATCTCTTCCTGCTCTGTCTTTGAGTCTAAACATTTCAGGGCCGAAAACTTCCCATCTGCCCGATGTTTCAAAATATTCTTTTGGCAGAACTGCCGACATTAAAAGCTCCTGTGCATCATGAGAATCCATAGAATCTCTAACAATATTTTCTATTTTCTTAAGAGCCTTAAGACCAAGGGGCAAAAATGAATAAACGCCTGATGCGAGCTTTCTTATGAGTCCGGCTCTCAGCATAAGCTGATGGCTGGGTATTTCCGCCTCCGATGGTACCTCTCTTAATGTGGGTAATAAAAATTTAGATAATCTCATTTGTCTTTCCTCGTTTCAAATATAGTTACACAATATAATAAAGTATATATTATTTTCTTAAATCTTTCAAGTGTTTTTATAAATTTATTTTAAATTGTTAAAAAATATGTAGAAAAATAAGGATTATTGAGCTTAAATCTATTGACAAATGCTTATGTAAATAATATAATAACAAGGTCGAAATCAAGTTTACTATTTCTAAACAAAATAGTTAGTATTAAAAACAAAAGGGGATGTAACTGTGGATATCGGCAATAAGCTCAAACGTTTAAGAATTAAAAACGGTTTAACCCAAGAGGAGCTGGCAGACAGGTGCGAATTATCCAAAGGTTTTATTTCCCAGATTGAAAGAGATCTTGCATCACCCTCTATTTCAACTCTTTCCGATTTGTTGCAGTGTCTTGGAACAGACCTTAAAGATTTCTTTAACGATGCAACAGATGAAGATGTTGTTTTTAAATCGGAAGATGTTTTCATTAAGGAATATAAAGACGAAGGTAGCATAATAAATTGGATAGTTCCAAATTCCCAGAAAAACGATATGGAGCCGATTATAACAGAACTCATTCCCGGCGGAAAATCATATATAGATGATCCCCACGAGGGCGAGGAATTCGGCTATGTACTCTCGGGTAGTATCACACTTCATATCGGCAATAAAAAATATACGGTTAAAAAGCACGAAAGCTTTTATTTTAAATCTCACAGCACTCATTATATTTCAAATAACACAAAATCAAATGCAAAAGTATTATGGGTTTCAACCCCGCCATCATTTTGATAAACGGAGGAACTAATATTGGCAAAGCATCTTATAGAATTAAAAAATATAACCAAAACCTTTGACGATACAGAGGTTCTTAAAAATATTAACCTATACATAAACGAGAATGAGTTTTTAACACTTCTCGGTCCTTCGGGCTGCGGCAAATCAACTCTTTTAAGGCTTATAGCAGGCTTTGAGGTGCCAACATCGGGTGAAATTTTCTTTGAAGATAAAGATCTCTCGGGTGTTGAGCCTTATGAAAGAAAGGTAAACACCGTATTTCAAAGGTACGCTCTTTTTCCTCATCTCAATGTTTTTGATAATATTGCCTTTGGCTTAAAAATCAAAAATATGGATTCTGTTCAAATAAAAAATAAGGTAAAAAAAGTTTTAGAGCTTGTTAATCTCGAAGGCTTTGAAGAAAGAAGCATTGATTCCCTCTCGGGCGGTCAGCAGCAGAGAATTGCCATTGCCCGTGCCATTGTAAACGAGCCAAAAGTTCTTCTTTTAGATGAGCCTCTAGCTGCACTTGATTTAAAACTTCGCAAGGGAATGCAGCTCGAACTTAAAAATATGCAAAAAGAACTTGGCATAACCTTCCTTTATGTTACACACGACCAGGAA
>JAGBXL010000035.1 GCA_017629325.1 Clostridia bacterium
GATAGCAGAGTAAATATCCAAATGAGTTTTGGCAAAAACATCTGCCGAAAATTCATATCTGACCTTTTCATTTATAGCCTCGCCCATTTTTAAGATAAGCTCTTTATTTTGCGAAAGCTCTAAGATTCTTTCTGCCATTTCGTTAAAATTGCCATTTTGAAAAACAAAGCCTGTTTCGCCTGTTTTTACAAGGGCAGGAATACCGCCTACCGCACTTGCTATCATGGGCTTTTTCATTGCAGCACCCTCAAGCATTGAATAAGGAAAGCTTTCGCATTTTGAGGTGAGGGTGTTTATATCTATAAAATTTAAAAAGCCATATATATCGGTTTCAAAGCCTAAAAATTTAATTACATCTTCCATACCGAGCTTTTTGGAAAGTGATTTAAGATTTTTTTCTTCACTACCTGTGCCCGCTATTAAAAATCGAAGATTTTTATTTTTTTCATAGGCTTTTGCAGCACCCTTTATAAACACATCTACGCCCTTTACCGCATCGAAACGGGCAGCAATACCAACATAGCAAAGGTCTTTATTTAATTCCAGACCGTGTTTTTGGGCATATTCTTCCTTACTCGTTACAATTTGTGGAATTTTTGAAAAATCCATGCCGTTATACACTGTGTGAATACTATTAGGGCGGAAGTTTCTTTTAATGAGCATATCTTTAAAAGAATGGGAAACTGCAATGAAATAGTCTAACCTGCGAAGAGACAGAATATTTAGGTTTGTAAAGACAAGGCGTTTGAAAAGCTCGTCGAAATCTAAAAGATAATCGCTATGCATGGTGGTTACAACAGGAACTCTTAGTTTGCGTTTTAAAAACATTGCAATGAAATTAGCCCTTGCACCGTGAACATGCAAAAGCTCAATGTTTTTATTTTCTATAAAGCGGTGAATATCATCTACAACAGAAAGGTCGAATCTGTTTTTTTGCAAAAAAAGATGAGAATCAATATCTTTTTCTAATATTTCATTATAGAAAGGACCTTTCATAAGGCAGGCAACAGAAACCTCACAGCTTAGTTTAAGCTTATCTAAAAGCTCAAAAAGATGGGTTTTTGCTCCGCCCGAATCACCGCCGCTTATAAGGTGCATAACTTTCATAGATTATCTTTACCTTTCTTTTTTAACGAGTTTAACCGTTGCAAGAAGAATTCCTGTCATTATAAAGAACATAAACATTACTCTTGGGTAGAACCACACATATTCAACTGCAAAAACAAATGCCATACCACAAAGCGAGCCAACTATTGCGGCTATAATTGCCTTATGCTCATTTATAGCAGATGAAACTGCATCAAAGGATTTTTTAAGTAGGGTTACCATATAGAGCATAAAGCCTATAAAGGCAAATATGCCGAATTCTATTATAAGCTCCATATAAACCATGTGGGAATGAGGAGCTGTGAGTGCCCAGTGGTCTGCTAAGGGCAGATAATATTTTGCAAAGGTAACAGGGCCTGCTCCAACACCCGAAACAAAATAGCTTTTAACCATTTTCCAGGTGCCACGCCATATTAAAAGGCGGCTTGCGTTTGAGGTGTCTTTCATAGAGCCGATGGTTAAGATTCTATCTGTTATACTCTCGGGCAAAAATGGAATTAGCATAAATGCAAAAATTGCACAAGGCACAAGCATACGCCAATCATAAATAAGAAGCATAACAATAGCCGCTATAAAAAGTGCAACCCAGCAGGAACGGGAATAGCTCATTACTATTGCTAAAAAATCTACCAAAAGAAATGCTAAATACAAAAGCTTTTCTCTTATTTTGGGAAGCACAAAAACGAGCGCGGCAGTTATGGGCATTCCAAGAACTAAAAGCTCTGCAAAATTATTGGGGTTTGCAAAGGTTGAAAAAACTCTGCCCGGCATTGAGGAATTTGCCGCAATATCAACATATTCGGGGTTTACCTCTACCCCTATTATTCGCTGAACTATGCCTATTACAGAGGTTAAAAACACACCTGCAGATATAATTTTTAAAGAATATATAAGATTTTCTTTTGTTTCTATACCATTTGAAAGAACAAAGCCAAAAATTACCGCTGCCACAAGGAAGAGAACAATTCTTAAGGCATCTGCCTTATCGTAGGCATAGGCAGCCGAAAAGCAAACGAAAATAAGAAAGAAAATTAAATAAAAGCTTTCGTTTTTAAAATTCATGCCTTCCTTTTTAACATAGCCTCTTGCCATAAAATAAGCTAAAAAGCCAAAGGCTGCAAGAACACCGTAGAGATTGTTCCATACTTCGTGAGGACAAACTATCATAAGGCAGATAAAGAGTGAAACAACAGAAGAATAAGAAAAAATCTGCTTTTTGGAAAGCTTTGTAAAAACACCTGCGGTTAATGAGCCGTTAAAAATTTTAAGCACAAGAGAATATATTTTGCCTGATGTGAAAGAAGCAATTTTATAGGCAAAATTTAAAAGGAAGCACAAAAGTGATTCTTCATAAAGCTTTTGAAGCACGCCTTTTGAGGATATATATTTTTTTAAAAAGGAAGCATCATAGGATTTTTTTATGCTTTTAACTATTGAGTTTAAAATTTTAAAAAGAGTGCTTTCAAAAAATTCATTTACAAAAAAGCATATAATCTTTCTTATATCACTTAAAGTTTTGCTCTTCTTTACCGAATTAACAAAGCACAAACATAAGTATGCACATAAAGACGGTGCTTGCATAGATGCCCCTCCTTTCTTTTGGGTTTGAAAATTAAAAAATTCTCTTTCGGGAGGGCACAGAGGTCTCATATACCGATTCGGTCGGCGGTAAACGATTGCCACCGGCAATCACCGCCCCTCCCCTACAATTAAAACATATTATTTTATAACTTCAATAGCTTTAATTCTGCCGTAGAGCTTAGATGTGCCAACTCTTAAGGTTACAGTTTGACCTACGCTGTATTTTGAATTATCGAATTTTGCACCATACTGGTAGGCTGTGCCTTCACCTTCAAAAACAACAGAGCCGGAGCCATAGCCGGGGCGTGCTGCTTCTACATAGGTGCCATCGGCAGTTTCAAGCTGTGCGTGAGACTCATTTGAAAATTCTGTGCTTACAACTTTTCCAAGGCTAACATCGTTGGATTCATCACAAACAGGGTCGCCGATTTTAACATTATCTAAAGAATATATTGTGGATTCTTCGGTATAGAAGGTCATTTTATAGGTGGCACTGCCGCCTGAGGAATCGAGTATTCCATTTGAAAGCTGCAACACAACAAAGGCAACAACTGCTATAATTGCTAAAACAACAACTAAATCAACAAAATTAAACTTAAATTTTTTCATAAATATTTTCCTCCATATTTCAGAAATAAAGCTTGTAGGTATCTTTCAAAAGCTTATCTAAATTAAATACCTCGTTTATTGCCTTAACAGCATTTTTTGAATATTTCTCTCTTAAGGCTTCATCGTCCATAATAAGCTTTATAGCATCTGACATTTCCTCGGTGTTACCATATTCAACAAGAATTCCGCAATCGTTTTCGGGTGATAAAATATCTCCGTTGCCGCCAACCTTTGTTGCAATAACGGGGAGAGAGGCATCGAGGGCTTCTAAAATAGCAAAGGAAAGTGCTTCATAGCATTTTGCACTGTTTACATAGAGATTACTTATTTTAAGTATTTCACCTGCATCTGTTCTAAAACCAAGCTGATATATAACATCTGTTAAGTTTTTTTCTTTTATAAGGGCGGTTATTTCGTCCCATAATTCGCCCTCGCCTAAGATTAAAAGAACAAATTTTTTGTCTGTTTTCTTCTTAAGCTTTTCAATACTTTTAACAAAATAATCTAAGCCCTTTGCAATGTGATAGCGGGCAAGGGTTGTTATAACGAAGGTGTCTTCATCTATGCCAAGCTCTTTTCTTAAATTGGGATTTGCGGGAGTGTGTTCATGGGGCATAATGCCATTATAGATAACTTCTATTTTATTGGGGTCAACTCCATTACCCACAAGAAGCTCTTTTCCGTTGTTGCAAACAGAAATGATTTTATGGTTATTTTTTGTCATTATTTTATTTGTTATTTTCCAGAGGAAATTTGTTTTTAAGGTTAAATGGCAGGTGTAAACAACCTTTGTGCCGCTATAATATTTCTGCGATAAAAGTGCTATATAGTTTTCTCTTGGATACTGAGCGTGAATAACATCTATATTATTTTGGCGGCAGTAATTAGCAAGCTCTTTGGCAGCCTTTTTGTCAAAGGGATGACGCATATTTAATCTAAAGCTTGGAATTCCCATAGCCTCAACATCTTGGGATAGTTTGCCAGCAACATTGTAGCAAAGGTAACACTTGGTGTCTTTGCCCTCATAGGTTTTTATGAGGTTATAAACATATTTTTCTGTTCCTGCATTTCCGGCATAGTTAATAAGGTATAAAACTTTCATTCTTGGTACGCCCTCCTTTTGAGCTCTTGTTTTAATTATTTTAGCGGGGTTTCCGCCTACTACTGAAAAATCCGGCACATCTTTTGTTACAACGGCTCCGGCTCCAACTATGCAGCCGTTTCCGATATTTACTCCGGGTAGGATTATTGCATTTGCACCTATCCACACATCATCTCCTATGCTCACCTTTTTTAAGGGTGCTGTTTGAAGACGCATGGGGCGGTAGATGTTTTCGGTTTCGTGGTTGCGGGTGTAAATGCTTACATTTGGTGCTATCATAACATCATCGCCAATAGATAGAGGCCCTGCTATGCGGCAGTTTGTGCCGATTCCGGAATTACTGCCGATTTCTATTTCTCTGCCCGAGCCAAAAAACACACCGTGCTCAATATTTACATTTTTGCCCATAGATTTAAAAATTCTGCGGCAGAAAAACCTTCTTACTTTTTTTGAGCCAAGGCTATATGGCACATCGGACCCTGGAAGATGCCTTGCGAAAAAATAGTACATTGCATAGCTTATTGCAAATAGTATTTTTTTCAAGTTATTTTTCCTCCTTTTTTCTTTTTAGTAATTTATCTAAGAAATCTCGTATGAAGCTTAATTTTGCAAAATAGCCTATAACAATATAAATAACAGCTCCAAGCCCTGCGGGAATGCCAAGCTTTAATATTCTTATTAAAAGATTGTTGCCTGTTAAATATAAACCAAGCACATTTTGAATTAAGAAAACCAGTAGCCACATTACAAGAGCAATTAAAAGGCTTTTTAAAATTTCTGAAAGTAGCCCGTTTGCAAAGCTACCGATTTTTCTTTTAAGCTGCCACAAAAGATTTGCAACACCTGTTAGAGATGCTATTGAATATGCCAGAGGAATTCCGTAGGCACCTATATAAGACATTAAAATTATGCTTAAGGCAATGTTTACAAACATTATAACAAAGCCGTTTACCGCTGATATGCGAGTGTTTTTTATTGAATAGAGTGCTCTGTCTAAAATTTCTTTAAGCCCTATACCCAATATGCCGATTGCATAGAAGGAAAGAAAAATCTCTGCTTTTTTAACAGACTGCGTGCTCACCTTTCCCCATGCAACCAAAAGATTTAAGAGGGGCTCACGAACGCTTATGTATCCAAAGGTTATGGGAATAAGCATAATGCTTACATTTTTTAATATTCCGCCCAAGGTTTCCTTATAGGAACTTATATCGCCTTTTGCATAGCTTTCGCTAAGGCGGGGATATATGACCGCAGTTATGGAATACACAAAGGCAAGCACCATTTGAATTGTTATATTCTGCACAAAGGTGAGGATTGTTACCATGCTTTTATCGTAGCGGGCAATCATGGTTGAATTAAAAAGCATATTTAATTGATATGCCCCAACTCCTATAAGAACGGGGACTGCCATTTTTGCAGCATTTATGATGTCGGCATCTTTTAGCTTTAATCTTATTTTATAGCGGTAGCCGTTTTTATAAAGAGGGGGAATTAAAATAAGTGCCTGAAGGGAAAGCCCAAAAAGGCTTGCATAGAGAAGCCCTGTTACACCAAAGCGGCTGCTTAAAAATAAAACATATAAAATAACCACAATTGAGCTTGGAACACTTACAAAGGCAGGAAGCCTGTATTGTCCGTCCGACTGAAGCATGCCCTGAAAAATGTAGTTAAGAGCATAGAAAAACATTACGGGCATAACAATCATTAGTGCTTTTATGGCATATATTCTTGTTTGGCTTTCTTTTGCAAAGCCCGTGAATTTAACAAGTAGCGGAGAAATGCACATGCCTAAAATCACAAGGATTAAAGTGAGGACCATAGATACCGAAATAATATTATCGGCAAATTTTTTGGCTTTTTCACCTTCGCCCACTGCCTTATGCCCAACATAAATTGGAATAACAACTGTTGAAAGAGCTGTGCCTATTGATGTGAAAATTATATTGGGAATATTTATTGCATAGGAATATATATTTATATAAACGCTGTCTGTTCCGAAAACAGACATATAAACCTGGCTTGAAAATAGTGCCAGAAGCCTTGAGGCTATCATAATAACCATAACAGAGCCAATGGCAGAAAAGATATTGGATTTTTTCAAAATAACACCACCATTACGGTTTCCAGAACACATCTGTTTTTATGATTTTTGCAGGATTGCCGCCGACAAGAGTTTTTGGAGGAATATCTTTTGTTACAACAGAGCCTGCAGCTATTACTGCACCCTCGCCGATGCTTACGCCCTTTAAAATGGTTGAATTGCAGCCTATCCACACATTATCGCAGATTTTAACAGGTTTTATTATTTCCTCGGTGCTGCAAAGCTTGTGGTAGTCGCGATCTAAAATTGTGCAGTTCCATGATATATTGCAGCCGTTTCCTATTTCAACCAAATTTCCTGCGTGAATTTCGGTGCGGTCGCCAATATAACTGTGGCTGCCAATTTTTATTTGGGCTTTTTTTGAGGCTCCGTAGGCACTTAATTTAACACCTTGGTGAAGAAGCACTCTATCGCCCAAAATAATTTCGCCGTTTTGCTTCCATATTCTCACATTTTTTTCAATTCGTGTGAGTTTTCCGCAGGATTTGAATTTATATTTTTTTAAAAAACCTCTTGTTACCGCAAGAGAATTTATGAAAAAATCTCGGATATTCACAGTATTCCTCCATGATATATTTATAATTATGATAATTATATCATTTCCAGAGTTTTTAGTCAATAAAATACGAGGAATATTACATTTTTTTTAAGGCTTTTATTATTTGCTTTTAAATAGAAAGCTATTATGTTATTATAAACTGGAAAGGATGGTTCTTATGAAGAGATTTACAGCATTTTTGCTTTGCTTTTTGCTGTGTGCTTTGCCTGCTTTTTCGGCACAGTATTTATATGAAGAAGGATACAGCAAAAAATTAGCCGACGGAATAAATTTTGAATATAAAAATATTTTAACCAAAAACACATGGATTAAAGCCTATGTGGCGTATGTTGACCTTGAAAACCCAAACACCGAGTTAAAGGTTATGACCGCAAAAAAAGGCAGCAGCTTTTTGGAAGATGTTAAAACTATGGCACAAAACGAGGGTGCAAGCATTGCTATAAATGCCGATTTTTTTAACACAGGCTCAACTCAGACAAATATGCTCGGAATGGTGTATAAAGATGGTGAGCTTATTTCAACCCCTGCTCTAGACAATCAGGCAAGCTTTGTTTTAACCGAAGACAACAAGGTTTTAATGGATTATTTTTCTTTTTCAGCTACCGTGTATTCACCTCAAGGGTATTCATGCCCTATTTATCAGATTAACAAAGTTCCCGCATCAGGCGGTGCAATAACCCTTCTAACAGACAAATGGGCAGATAAAACATGGGGTGTGGGCTTTAAGGAAATTTTGGTTCAGAGCGATGCAGTTGTTGAAATAAGAGAGGCTGCCTCCGATGCTGCACCTATGATAAAAAATGGCTATGTGCTTGTTACAAACCCTGAGGTGAATGGATTTTTTGATAATTTTAAGGTTGGAGACAGCGTTAAAATAGAATTTAATTTAACTCCCGATATTGAAGGTATTAAAGAAGCAACAGGCGGAAACACTCTTCTTGTTGACGATGGAAAAATTGCAAGCTTCACAGGTAATGTTACGGGCTATGCACAAAGGAGTGCTGTTGGAATAAAGGAAGATGGCAAAACCCTTATTCTTGCAGTTACAGACGGCAGGCAAGAAGATTGCCGCGGTTTAACCCAAACAGAAATGGCAGAACTAATGATAAGCCTTGGAGCAAAAAAAGCAATAAATTTAGATGGCGGCGGCTCATCTACCTTTGTTATAAAAAACAATGACGGCAGCTACAAGGCGGCAAACGGGGCTAGTTATCTGCGACCTGTTTCAACTGCAATAGGAATTAAAGATTTTGGCAAAAAAGGAAGCAAGGCAAAATCGGGAATATTAAAGATAGACAAGGAAAGTATTCTTTTGGGCGATTCGGTTAATTTAAGTGCTGAATTTTTTGATGAATACGGCTTGGAATTTTATCCGCAAAAAACAAATGTTAAATATTACACCGCAGACGGACAAACAATAAAAGACGGTGTGTTTACTCCGCAAAAAACAGGAAAGCACACTTTATATGCCGCATCAGACGATGCAATATGCAAGGCGGAAGTTTTAGTTACAGACAAGATTTCATCTCTTAACATTTTGGAAAATGACTTGAAATTTAAAAAAGGTGAAACAAAAAGTGTTTCTATAAGAGCTTTTGACAATGAGGGCAGGCTTATATCTGTTAACCCTTCACTTATAGAGTGGAAATCGGACAATTCAAATGTTAATGTTAAAGACGGCAAGGTAAGCATTTTAAAAGATGACGAGGCGGGAGTTATAACTGCCATATATGACGGAAAGAAAGACTATGTTAGCATTAACAGAAATACATTTGATAAAAAAGCACCATTTGCATCGGAGACCGATGCGGTAAATGCGTTTAAAGGAAAAATAGACGGTGCTCACACAGTTGCAATAAGCGGAAATGTGCCTAAAGCCTCTACCCTTTTAAATAAATATTATTCTCTTGAAAGACTTAAAGCTTTAAGCTTATATGACAAAGCTTATGTAACAGATAATTATTATACAGAAAATCAGGAAGAAAACACAATATCTGCAAAGGATTACAGTATTTACACAAAAGATTCAACAAGCTTTGTAACCCTTAATTCAAAAAACAATAAATTTTTAAATGCGGCTCACTGGGCAGGAATATTCAGTGATTTAAAAAACAATTCAAAAAATATTGTTTTTATAACCCAACAGCCTAGCTGGGAGCTTCCTAAAGAGGAAGAAGCCAGATTAAAGAAAATGTTTAAAGAAGCTACCCAAAATGGCAAGAATGTGTTTTATGTTTATTCGGGCACTAAGCCTGAGGTGCATATAGAAGATAGTGTGGTTTATATTTGCTCGGGTCAGGTTGAAGAATATAAAACAAGCACCATGGAAGAAACAAAGAAATACTGTGCTTATGTGGTGTTTAGCGTTAAGGGAAATGAAATAAGATTTGAGTTTGCACAATAAAAACAAAAAGAAACCTATCGTTTTCGATAGGTTTCTTTTATATTCCTTTGCGTTCCGGAGCATTTTTACATTTCCGAATTTTACTGGTCTGCTAAAAGCTCCTTATTCTTTGCAAGATATTCTATACCTGAATAGATAGTATAGATAGTTGCAATAAACATAGCTATGTAGCCTGGGGTGAAGCTTCTTCCAAAAATATTGATATTAAGGTTACCATAAACGGGTTCATTGCCAAAGAGGAACACGCAGATAACGGCTATAATCTGAATAACTGTTTTGATTTTACCTGTCATACTTGCGGCAATAACAACTCCCTTACTCATTGCAACTGTTCTTAAACCTGTTACAATAAACTCACGGGCAATAATAAGAACTGCCATATAGCCTGCGATTTCGTTTTCTTCTACAAAGCAGATAAGAGCTGTTGCAATTAAGAGCTTATCGGCTAAGGGGTCGATAAACTTGCCAAAGTCTGTTACCATTTTATAGTTTCTGGCAACATAGCCATCTACACCGTCGGTAAATGCAGCAAGAGCAAAAATAAGGCATGCCACTAAATTATGATAAGGAAAATCAATAAGATAAGCTATCATAAAAATGGGTATCATGCAGATTCTTGTCATTGTGATTTTATTTGCTAGATTCATTTTAATCGTCCTTTCGTGAGGTGGTTTTGCCAACCACATCGTATTCTGAATGGTCTATAATTTCTATTTCAACTATGTCGCCTGCATCAAGCTCGTCCTCGCTGTAAACGAAAGCTACTCCATCTACATCGGGGGTATCGGTTGAGCATCTGCCAACATAAGAGAATTCTTCTTCGTCATACCCCTCTATTAAAACAAAGACCTTTTTGCCGATTTTTTCTTTGTTTAATTCAAGGGATACAAGCTGCTGCAGTTTCATAAGTTCATCTCTGCGGCTTATCTTTATATCTTCATCTACCTGATTTTCAAAATTATATGCCGCTGTTCCTTCTTCGCGGGAATAGGTGAACACGCCTACTTTGTCTATTCGGTATTTTTTTACAAAATCCTTTAAAATTTCAAAATCTTTTTGTGTTTCACCAGGGAAACCCGTTATAAGAGAGGTTCTTATGGAAAGATTGGGTATTTTTTGTCTTAATTTTTCTATTAAGCCCTCAACCTCTTGCTTGCGGCTTTTTCTGCCCATAAGCTTTAGGATATTATCGCTTATATGCTGAATAGGCATATCTAAATATTTAACTATTTTTTTATTAGAAGCTATTTCTTCTATTAAATCGTTTGTTATATTTTCGGGGTAGCAGTATTGAAGCCTTATCCATTCTATGCCATCTATTTTTGAAAGCTCCTTTAAAAGATGAGCTAAACTAGAGCCAATGTCTTTACCATAACAGGCGGTGTCCTGGGCAACTAAAATCAGTTCTTTAACACCATCAGCTGCCAATTTTTTTGCCTCTTTTAATATGCTATCCATTGGCCGTGAGCGAAATTTGCCTCTTAATTTTGGAATTATACAATAGGTGCAGAAATTATCGCAGCCATCGGCAATTTTTAAATATGCACTGTAAAAGGGTGTGCTTTTTATTCGGGGAAGCTCATAGCTTACGGGAGTATTTTCATTGCTTACAATAGCGGTTTTTTTACCCTCGTTATAAAAATTCTTTATAGCTTTTGCAATTTCGGGGTAATCGTTTGTGCCTAAGATTATATCAACCTCGGGAAGAGATTTTTCTATGTCCTCTTTATACCTTTGTGCAAGGCAGCCCGTTACAACTAAAAGCTCGCATTTATTTTCTTTAAGCTGTGCCATTTCTAAAATGGCATTTATGGATTCTTCTTTGGCTGAATCTATAAAGGCACAGGTATTAACAACTATTATATCGCTTTCCTTAGCATCGGCAGTTATTTCAAAGCCATCTTCTGTAAGAATGCCGAGCATAGTTTCGGTGTCGGTTAAATTTTTGGCACATCCAAGGGATATAAAGCCTATTTTTTTATTCATTTGAAATCTCCTTAATTGCTTCGGATATTGCAGCGGTGATTTCAGGAAAATCAAAGCCTTTTGAAGCAAAGTGGCGGGTTATTTTTGCCTTTGTTTTAGCATCAGTTAAATCGTTTTGAGAATACCTCTGGCAAATATATGCTTTCATATTGCATATAGCATCACCTGGGTTATATGAAGATAATATTTCTTCAATAATATCTGCATTTACGCCCTTAAGCTGCATTTCGTAGCGTATTTTCTTTTTGCCCCACATTTTTTCAAGGCAATATTCAAAAAACATCTGGGCATAGCTTTCATCGTCGATATAGCCAAGAGATTCAAGTTCGTTTATTACCTCGGCTATGATTATTTGGTTATAGCCTTTTTCAGAGAGCTTATCGCAAAGAAGCTTTTTTGTTATGCTTTTTCGCGATAAAATGCCAAGTGCATAGTCTCTTGCTTTTGTAAACTGGCTATCCATTAAAAGATTTTTTATTTCTTTTTCGCTTAAATCTCTGCCTTCCTTTAAGCCTTTTAAAATGGTTTCGGCACTATCGAAGGAAAAAGCAAACTCCTCGTCTATAAAAACATTTACTTTAAGTGCATTATTTTTTTGAGGCGAAATTTTAGTTATTTTCACTCTTTATCTTCTGCCTTACTTACAATTTGTTTTCTTGCTTCTTCTTTAGCCTGATTTTCGAGCTCAACTTTTTCTATTATCATATTATATATGCTTTCGGTAAATTCAGGATTCTGACGCATATATTCTTTGGTTTTGTCTCTGCCCTGACCAATGTGCTCGCCGTTATAGGAATACCATGCACCACCCTTTTGAATGATGTCATACTGCACGGCGATATCTAAAATATTACCCTCGCGGGAAATACCCTCACCAAACATAATATCGAATTCTGCTTCTTTAAATGGAGGAGCGAGCTTATTTTTAACAACCTTTGCTCTTGTTCTGTTGCCGATTATGTTGGAGCCATCTTTTATAGCTTCGATTTTTCTAACATCTATACGAACAGATGAATAGAATTTTAAAGCTCTTCCGCCTGTTGTTACCTCGGGGTTACCATACATAACTCCAACCTTTTCACGAAGCTGATTTATAAAAATGGCAACTGTGTTTGATTTGTGGATAACGCTTGTGAGTTTTCTGAGTGCCTGGCTCATAAGGCGGGCATGAAGACCAACATGGGAATCACCCATTACACCTGCAATTTCTGCCTTAGGAACAAGGGCTGCAACTGAATCTACAACTATAACATCAATGGCACCGCTTCGGGCAAGAGCTTCGGCAATCTCGAGTGCCTGCTCGCCTGTGTCGGGCTGTGCAACTATAAGACGGTCGATATCTACGCCAAGCTTTTGAGCATAGATTGGGTCTAAGGCATGCTCAGCATCAATAAATGCAACCTCACCGCCTTTTTTCTGTGCTTCGGCTATAACATGGAGAGATACTGTTGTTTTACCCGATGATTCGGGACCATATATCTCAACTATTCTGCCTCTTGGAAGACCGCCTGTGCCAAGAGCTAAATCAAGGCTTAATGAGCCTGTGGGAATAACCTCAACCTTTATGGAGGGAGCATTGCCAAGACGCATAACGGAGCCTTCGCCATAAGTTTTTTCTATTTGGGCAAGGGCTGCGGCAAGAGCCTCGGCTCTGTCGCCGTTATTTTCTATAACCATTTTACCTTTTCCTGCCATTTTTATCACCTCATCAATTTTTTTCTATTATGTTTATTATCATCTCTAAGGCCGAATTAACTGTTTGCTGCCTTACTTCATCGCGGTTTCCTTTAAAAATAAATCTATTAAATGATGTTTTATTTTTAAAAGCAAGCCCTATATACACTAAGCCAACCGGCTTTTCTTTAGTTCCGCCGCCCGGCCCTGCTATGCCGCTTACCGAAACTGCAATATCACTGCCCGATACATTAAGAGCACCTTCTGCCATTTCCAAAACGGTTTGGGCACTTACGGCTCCAAATTCTTTTAGGGTTTCTTCTTTAACGCCTATAAGCTTTTGTTTAGCTTCGTTACTATATGTTACAAAGCCATAGCCATAGTAGGAAGATATGCCGGGGATTGATGTGAGACACGCTCCTATCATTCCGCCCGTGCAGCTTTCGGCAGTTGATATTTTTAAGTTTTTTTCTTTTAAAAGCTCAAAGAGTTTTTGCTTTAGTTTTTCAGTTTTTAATAAAATATCTTCCATTTTAAGCTTTACACCTCTACGGTTTCTGTGCCTTCCACCGCTTCGTTTATCAAACGCTCAATATCTAATTTTTCCTGGGAGAAAACAATTCTTTCTATTTTGGGCTTAGTTGTGGGGTGGCGTGGTGTGAATACTGTGCAGCAATCCTCATAGGGAAGAATTGAGGTTTCGAAGGTATCTATTTTTCTTGAAATTTCAACAATTTCTTCTTTATCCATTCCAATTAGTGGGCGGAAAACAGGCATATTTACCGCATCGTCGGTAACAGCTAAGGCAGACATTGTCTGGCTTGCAACCTGACCAATGCTCTCGCCTGTTATAAGAGCCTGACAGCCTCTTTTTATAGCAATTCTTTCAGCTATTGCCATCATAAAACGACGCATAACCAAGGTTAAGTGCTCCTCGGGGCATTTATCTCTTATTTCAAGCTGAATATCGGTAAAGGGAACAATGTGCACCTTTAAACTACCTGTGTAGGAAGCAATTATTGATGCAAGCTTTAAGACCTTATCTTTTGCTCTGTCGCTGGTGTAGGGATAGCTAAAGAAATGCACAGCCTCCATATATACTCCCCTTTTGCCTATCATGTAGCCTGCCACGGGGCTATCTATTCCACCAGATAAAAGAAGCATCGCCTTACCGTTTGAACCCGAGGGCATACCGCCCGCACCCTGAATTTTATCAAGGTGAACATATCCGTGTTCTCTTATTTCAACATAAACATTTATTTCGGGGTTTTTAACATCTACCGAAAGGTTTGGAAAGGCATCGAGTATTCTGCCGCCTATCTCCTCGCAGATTTCGGGAGACTGCATGTGGAATTTTTTATCTGCCCTTTTGGCAATTACCTTAAAGGTTTTTGCATTTTTTAATTCGGTAGCAAAATTTTCTACTATCTGCTTTTCAATATCGTCCATATTTTTTTCGGCACCGTAGGCAACTACGATTGAAACTATGCCGAAAACCTTTTTTAGTTTTTCAACTATTGAATCGGTGCAGCTATCGTCTTTAGGCTCAATATATATGGTAGCCTGAGCCTTATAGATTTTAAGCTCACATTCGTCTTTTAACGCCTGCCTTATGTTTTTAACAAGCAAATCTTCAAATACGGGGCGGTTTAAGCCCTTTAAAATTATTTCGCCGTAGCGTACAAGAACTAATCTGTTCATTGAAATCTCCTATTTCATTATTTTTCTTAAGAGTGGTATTTCTTTTATTAAAACCTCTGCGGTATAGTCTATTTCTTCTATTGTGTTAAAAGAAGAAAAAGAAAATCTTACCGCACTGTCGATGATGTTATCTTTTAAATTCATTTCTTTTAGCACATAGCTATATTTTTTCTTTTTTGAATTACAGGCAGAACCTGTGGAAACATATATCCCTTTTGATTCTAAAACATGCAGCAGCACTTCGCTTTTAACTCCTGGGAAGGATACATTAAGTATGCTGCAAACCGAATTTTCGGGGGAATTTATAATAACATTTTCTATTCCACAGCAAAGCTTTTCTTTAAGATGCTGCTTTAAGCTTTCCATTTTTTTTGCATCTTCTTCTAAATTAGAAATTTTAATTTCGGCTGCCTTTGCAAAGCTGGAAGCAGATGCAATATTTTCGGTGCCCGAGCGAAGAGATTTTTCCTGGGAGCCGCCATAAACTATGGGGTTTATTTTTAGATTGTTTTTAACATACAGACCGCCTATGCCATTTGGCCCGTGAATTTTGTGGGAAGATAGGCTAAGCATATCTATATTTTGTTTTTTAACATTAATACTAAGCTTTCCATAGCCTTGAACTGCATCAACATGGAGTGATGCCTTGCCTCTTTTTAGACTTGCTATTTCTTCAATGGGAAAGATGGCTCCGTTTTCGTTGTTGACATACATAAAGCTAAGAAGAATTGTTTTATCATTTATTAAATCTTTTAAAGCATTAATATTTGGAAACCCAAAGGAATCAACGGGAACATAGCAAACCTCAAAGCCCTGAGATTCTAAATATTTAAAAGGCTCTAAAACTGCCGCGTGTTCGGTTGGCTGGGTTATTATGCGATTTCCTTCTCTTTTATTTGCCATTGCATAACCTATTATTGCAAGGTTATTGCTTTCGGTGCCGCCTGAAGTGAAATAAAATTCATTAGGGCTGCACCCTATTGACTTTGCAAGTGTTTCACGGCTTTTATTTAAACTATCTTCGGCAAATTTGCCCATGCGGTGAAGCGACGAGGGATTTGCATAGTTTGAGCTCATTACCTCGCACATAACATTTACTGCTTCCTCATAGGGTTTTGTTGTTGCACTGTTATCAAGATAAACTTCCATATATCATACTCTTTTCGTAAATTAACACATATATAAATATACTATCACATTTTATGCTTTTTTTCAAGTGTTACGCTTTATCTTACAATATATTTTTATCATAAAGAGTGTACAAAAAAACGGACAGCAATTATCAAAGCTTGTTTTTAAGAAAAAATGACCGTTATGTTAACAATGTGTAAATCTTTTTATTTTTACTTTATTTTTATTTTATTATGTGATAGTATTAATTTAGAAAGAGGTGTTGTAAATGATAGATTTAGAAAAGGATTTATCCCAAACACTAATTGCACACGATTTGGTTTCTTCTGAAAGCCTTCAAGAAATGACAGATATGTTTCTTGGCTTTAAGGAATTTATGATGATGTATAACTGTGCTATAAGAGAAGTGCAAACAAAATTTGAGGTTTTAAATGACGATTTTTCGGTTGCATATAAAAGAAACCCTATTGAAATGATAAAATCGAGAATCAAAAAGCCTGCAAGCATAATGGAAAAACTAAAACGCAGAAATTATCCATTAACCATGGAATCTATACTTAATAATCTTAACGATGTTGCAGGGGTAAGGGTTATATGCTCTTTTATTGACGACATTTACGAGGTTGCCGAAATGTTTGCAAACCAGGACGATGTTAATGTTATTGCAATTAAGGATTACATTAAAACCCCAAAGAAAAATGGTTACAGAAGCTATCACATGATAGTTGAAATCCCTGTGTTTTTTTCCAAAAGAAAGCAGAATATGAGGGTTGAGGTGCAGCTTAGAACAATTGCAATGGATTTCTGGGCAAGCTTAGAGCATAAGATGAAATATAAAAAGGACATTCCCGATATTGAAAAACTTGAAAAAGAGCTTAAGGAATGTGCTGAAATTATTGCAAAAACTGATGAAAAAATGCAAAGCATAAATAAGGGGCTTTCCAAAGAACAATAAAATTTTTTTAAAATAAATGCTTGTTAACAGAAAAGGTTTGTAAAAACATTGAGTTTTTACAAACCTTTTTTTCAATATTATTTAGAAAATTTAGTGAATAAGTACACTATAAAAGCTATTGCAGCCATAACAATAAATATGGCAAGCATACTCTGACCCATAAGTTTAAATGATGACATTAAATCTGCATAGTTCATAATTTTAACCTCCAATTACTTTAAAAGCTGTGGAATAAGGTTTAGTATCATACCGCCGGCAAGAACAGATGCAATCTGACCTGATACATTTGCACCAACGGCGTGCATAAGAAGAAAGTTTTGATTATCTTCCTGCTGACCGAGCTTTTGAATTACTCTTGCAGACATTGGGAACGCAGAAATACCTGCAGCACCAACCATGGGGTTTATTTTGTTTTTGCTGAAAATATTTAAGAATTTTGCAAAGAATACACCTGCAATACTATCGAACACAAAGGCAACAAGACCAAGACCCATAATCATAAGAGTTTGAAGGTTTACAAACTGCTGGGCTACCATACTGAACGAAATGGTTATACCAAGAAGAAGTGTTACAAGGTTTGCAAGAACCTTTTGTGCAGATTCTGAAAGTGAATCAAGAACACCGCATTCTCTTAAAAGGTTACCAAACATTAAAAATCCTACAAGAGAAACAGATGTGGGAGCAATAAAACCTGAAATAACAGTTACGATTATAGGGAATGCTATTCTTAAGAATTTAGACACATTACCAGGATTATATGGCATTTTAATTTGACGCTCTTTTTTAGTTGTAACAGCTTTTATAGCTATTGGCTGAATAATTGGCACCAGAGCCATATATGAATATGCCGCCACAGCTATTGGGCCAACATATTGCGATTTTAAAACCTGAGAAACCAGGATTGATGTTGGGCCGTCGGCTGCACCGATAATACCGATTGATGCGGCATCTTTTAAATCAAAGCCTAAGATAACCGCAACGCTTACAACAAAGAATATGCCAAACTGTGCTGCAGCACCGAATAAAAACATTTTGGGGTTTGAAAGAAGGGGTCCGAAATCTATCATTGCACCAATGCCTATGAAAAGAAGAAGGGGCATTGCCTCTGATGCTTCGATTCCTGTTTCATAAAGCCACTGGATGATACCCTGAACCTCGCCTATTCCTTCGATTGACTGATTTAAAACACCAGAAAACGGAAGGTTTACAAGGATAGCACCAAAGCCCATAGGCAAAAGAAGAGATGGCTCATAATTCTTGCCTATGGCAAGATATATTAAGAGAATTCCAACAGCATACATAACAAGCTGCTGCCATGTTACTGCCATAAAACTTTCAAGTAAAAAACTCATAACGCACCCCTTTTATTCTTTATATTATATTGTGAACTGTAACACACAAAATGCAGCATATATTCCAAGAAGAACTATTCCCTGCCAGCGTGAGAGCTTTTGTTTTATAAGAGTGGGAACAGTTAAAACTGTCATTACTAAAAACATTACGGGTATATCTATAACAAGTGATGAATTTATGCCGCCTATAAGACCTGAAACGGGAAGGTCGAATGGGTTTATTGCTATTGCAGCACCGCTTACAAGAACAAGGTTAAAAAGGTTTGCTCCTATGATGTTGCCCAGTGAAAGCGAGCCATGACCTTTTATAAGAGAGGTTATTGCTGTTACAAATTCAGGAAGCGATGTACCAAGAGCCACTATTGTTAAGCCTATAACCTTTTCGGAAACACCGCATTCTTTTGCAATTATAATTGCATTGTCAACAAGAAAATCGGCACCGAAGGCAATTAAAACTGCTCCTAATACAAGAAGAACAACATCTTTTAAAAAGCTGCCGCTTTCTTTTTGTTCTTCGGCTTCATCGGCCATATCCTGTGCAGAGCTTTTTTTCATGCTCATAACATTTGTTACCATATAAACCAAAAACATTAAAAGAAGAATTATTCCAGAAAGAAAAGAAAATCTTCCGAAAGCATAGGCTATGAAGCAATAAACAACTGCTGCTGCAAAGAAAAACGACACGGGGATAATCATAGATTTTCTATCTGCCTTGCCTGGCTTTAAGGCTATTGTTATTGCAGCTATTAAAGAAGTGTTGCAAATTATGGAGCCTATAGCGTTTCCATAGGCAATAGAGCCGCTACCCTGAAGTGCTGCACCTGCCGAAACCATAACCTCGGGAAGAGTTGTGCCAATTGAAACAACTGTTGCACCTATTAAAATTTCGGGAAGGTGAAAACGGCGGGCAATGCCTGATGCACCATCAACAAACCAATCGCCCCCTTTAATAAGAAGTGCAAAACCAATAATGAGTAAAAGAACTGGGATTAACATATTATTTCTCCTTTTATAAAAATTTTAGGGAATATTTTATGTAATAAAAACAAAAAGACTTTTACCGCTTTTTTGCGGTAAAAGTCTTGCTAATTACATAGTGTACGGATTAAAAAATCGTTCTGACGATACACCAAACATCTTTATTGATGGAAGCTACTCCCTTTTACTTTTAACTATTATATTCAAAATTCCTTAAAATGTCAAGAAAAAAGTTTATTTTTTCTTATTGTCAACAACATCTTTAAGAATTTCGGCAAAGTTTTCAAAGGTTGTTGTGCCGATATCTTCTCCGCCTCTGCAGCGAACGGAGATGGTGTTATTTTCAATATCTTTATCGCCTATTATAATCATATAGGGAACCTTTTCGAGCTGTGCATTTCTTACCTTATATTTTAAGGTGTTTGCACTGTCGTCGATAGTTACTCTGTAACCGTTGGCAGTAAGCTTTTCATAAACCTCGTTTGCTTTATCTATGGCTCTGTCGGTTATGGTTAAAATTCTAACCTGCTCGGGTGAGAGCCATGCAGGAAGAGCACCTGCATAGGTTTCGAGAAGATATGCAAGAGTTCTTTCATAGCAGCCAAGGCTTGTTCTGTGGATAATATAAGGAAGCTTTTTCTGTCCGTCGGCATCGGTGTAGTACATACCGAATTTTTCGGCAAGAAGCATATCAATCTGGATTGTAACGATTGTATCTTCCTTGCCATATACATTCTTATACTGAATATCGAGCTTGGGTCCATAGAATGCAGCTTCGTCGATACCGATTTCGTATTTAACATCAAGGTTATTAAGGATTTTTTCCATTACAGATTGTGCTTCGTTCCACTGCTGGGGGGTGCCTTCATATTTTTTTGTGTTATTGGGATCCCACTGTGAGAAGCGGAAGGTACAGTTATCTAAAAGCCCTACTGTGCCGAGGAAATATTTACAAAGGTTTAAGCAGCCTTCAAATTCTTTTTCTAATTGGTCGGGACGAAGAACAAGGTGGCCTTCGGAAATGGTGAACTGCCTTACTCTTATAAGACCATGCATTTCGCATGAATCTTCGTTACGGAAAAGAGTTGAGGTTTCGCCAAGACGCATTGGAAGGTCGCGGTAGCTTCTGCCTTTATTTAAAAATACCTGATACTGAAATGGGCAGGTCATGGGTCGGAGTGCCAAACATTCATTTTCTTCGTCGTGGGGATCTACTAAAATAAACATGCCGTCGAGATAATGATCCCAGTGGCCTGAAATTCTGTATAAATCTCTTTTTGCCATTAAGGGTGTTTTGGTTAAGAGATAGCCGTTTTTCTGCTCAACATCTTCTACCCATCTTTGAAGAAGCTGAACAACTCTTGAGCCCTTAGGAAGTAGAATTGGAAGACCCTGACCTATTTCATCTACTGTGGTGAAGAATTCAAGCTCTCTGCCTATTTTATTGTGGTCTCTTTTTTTAGCTTCTTCTAAGGCTACAAGGTGAGCTTCCAGTTCTTCCTTGGTTGCAAAGGCTGTGCCGTTTATACGGGTGAGCATTGTGTTATCTTTATTATTCTTCCAGTATGCACCCGACTGACTTAAAATTTTAAATGCTTTAAGTGCCTTTGTGTAGCAAAGGTGGGGGCCTGTGCACATATCAACATAGTCGCCCTGGGTGAAAAAGCTTATTGGGGCATCTTCGGCTAAATCGGCAATATGCTCTACCTTATAGGTTTCGCCTCTTTCTTCCATAAATTTTATGGCTTCTTCTCTGGGAAGAATAGATGGCTTTATGGGAAGATTTTCTTTTACTATTTTTTTCATTTCGGCTTCAATTTTTTCCAAATCTTCGTCGGAAAGCTTAATGTCGCCTAAATCAACATCATAATAAAAGCCTTTTTCATTTGCGGGACCATAGGCAAATTTTGCATTTGGATAAAGGCGTTTTATTGCCTGAGCCATAATGTGTGCTGCACTGTGGCGGATAATGTGAAGCTCTTCTTCGGGATTGCACTCTCCAACTGTGCCATTAGCATAGATAACTTTCATAATATAACTTCCTTTCGATGTTTTATATTGAATTAAATAATTTTTTGA
>JAGBXL010000036.1 GCA_017629325.1 Clostridia bacterium
ATAAAATCGCCCTCGTTTTTATGATTTAATTCTTCGGTTGTTGCACCAACAATTTGAAATATAATTGTTACTGTGCCTTTTTCTCTGTTGAAATCAGCAATGGTAAGGGGAATTCTTTCGCCCTCTTCACTTACTCTTAATATTATAAACTGCCCCGGCTCTGCCTTTTTGGCAACTCTGGGTGCTTCTATTTCCATAAGTGTAACTGTGGGGTTAAGCTCTTTTTTTCTTATAATTTTATACATAAAAAACTACCTCGTGTAATTATTCAGCCAAAAAAGTTTTTAATTATCTTATTTCAGCATTTAACACATTTTCTAAACATAATATTCTATAAATTATAACACAATCAAGAATAAATATCAATACAACAGCAGCCAGCAAAAAAGACAATATTATTTTAAAAAAACAGATTTTTTTGAATAATTCTTATAGACAAAACAAAACCCGCATCAAAATGATACGGGTTTTGAAATATTTAATTATATTAGATAATTCCCTGAGCAAGCATAGCTTTTGCAACTTTCATAAAGCCTGCAATGTTTGCACCTGCAATAAGGTCATAGCCAAAGCCATACTCACTAGCTGCTTCTTCGGAAACTTTGTGGATATTAACCATAATGCCTTTGAGTTTTTCATCTACTTCTGCTTCTGACCAGCTATATCTCATAGAGTTCTGTGCCATTTCTAATGCTGAAACTGCAACACCACCTGCGTTAACAGCTTTTGAAGGTCCGATAACGAGTTTTGCATCTTTGAAGAGTGCAATAGCATCGGCAGTTGTGGGCATATTTGCAACTTCGATATAGTATTTTGTGCCATTGGCAATAATCTTTTTAGCCTCATCTGCGTTAACTTCGTTCTGTGTTGCACAAGGCATACAGATATCAACTTTAACACCCCATGGTTTTTCACCTGCGTGGAATTCGCAACCGAATTTTTCAGCATAATCCTGAGCTTTATCTCTGCCGGAAGCACGCATCTCGAGCATATAGTCGAATTTTTCTTTTGTTGTAACACCTTCGGGGTCATATACATAACCGTCGGGACCAGAAATTGTAACAACTTTTCCGCCAAGCTCTGCAACTTTCTGACAAACACCCCATGCAACATTACCAAAGCCGGAAATTGCAACTGTTTTGCCTTTAATGTCTTCACCAAAGTGTTTTAAAACTTCGCAAAGGTAATATGTAGCACCAAAGCCTGTTGCTTCGGGTCTTATAAGAGAGCCGCCGTATTCAAGGCCTTTACCTGTGAGTACGCCATTTTCCCAGCAAGCTTTAATTCTTTTATACTGACCGTAGAGATAACCAATTTCTCTGCCGCCAACGCCGATATCACCTGCAGGAACGTCAACATCAGGACCAATGTATCTATAGAGCTCTGTCATGAAAGCCTGGCAGAATCTCATGATTTCTGCATCGCTCTTACCTCTTGGGTCGAAATCGGAACCACCTTTACCGCCGCCGATGGGAAGACCTGTTAAGCTATTTTTAAAGGTCTGCTCAAAGCCGAGGATTTTAATGATACCTGAATATACTGATGGGTGGAAACGAAGACCGCCCTTGTAGGGACCGATTGCAGAATTAAACTGAACTCTGAAACCGCGGTTAACCTGAACTTTGCCGCTGTCGTCTACCCATGAAACCCTGAATGTTACCATTCTTTCGGGCTCAACCATTCTTTCGATAAGACCTTTTTCTTCAAAATCGGGGTTCTTATCGATAACAGGTTCTAATGATTCTAAAACTTCGGTTACTGCCTGATGGAATTCAGGTTCACCGGGATTACGTTTTACAACGTCTTCCATTACTCTTTTTAAATATGCGTTTTTAATACTCATAATTTACCTCCTGAATATATGAAAAAACTATATTGTAATTATAGCACCATTCATTTTTGGTGTCAATAAACTATGCAAGTTAGAATATGCAATATTTCAAATTTTGAAAAATTTTCATAAAAATACCGAGTTTAGACTTGTTTTTTTGTCGAATTTGAAACTTTATAACACATCTTCTTGCACAAATATATGTTATAGGCTTTAATCTTTTTAAAAATCGTTGCCTTTGTTTTCGCTCATACGATATGAAAGTGTCATAAGTGAATCACTTAAGTGAACATTTTCAACTGTTACATCGCCCGGTAAATTCAAATCTACATAGGCAAAGTTCCAAAGTGCTTTTATTCCGTAGGATACGATTTCATCTGCAACAGACACAACCGCGGTTTTCGGAACTGCGAGTATGGCAATATCGGGTTTTTCCAACTTGATATATTCTTCAAGTTCAGAACACGGTTTAACAGTGAGCCCCGCAATTTCGGTGCCTATTTTTTCTTTATCTGTGTCGAACATAGCACACAGGGTAAAGCCTCTGTTGGCAAAGCCTGTATAGTTTGCCAGTGCGTGCCCTAAATTGCCGCAGCCAATGATAATGGTTTTATATCCTTTATCCAAGCCTAAAATAGAACTTACCCTGTTATAGAGCATTTCTACGTTGTAGCCGTAGCCCTGCTGACCGAAGCCGCCAAAGAAATTAAGATCCTGCCTTATTTGAGATGCAGTTACACCCATTTTTTCGCTTAAATCGGTTGATGAAATTCTTGATACATTATTTTTTAAAAGCTCACCAAGATAACGGTGATATCTGGGAAGTCTTTTTATTACCACAAGGGGAACCTGTTTATAGCTCATGTGGTTACCTCCTATTTTAAGGGAACAGAAAATTCCCACTTATTTATAACTATGAAAGCTTTTTATTCTTTTTGCCTTTTCTTTTATTTTTTTTAATAAAATATTATAAAGCTTTATGCCTATAAGGCTTATAAGTGCAGTTACAACAAAAAGAATTACGGCTTCAACATATCGTTTTTCTCCAATAAAATTGCCGCCCACGGTTGATGACACAACCGATGGTATTCTTGCAAAAAGAGTTATTGCAAGAAAATCTTTAAGGCTTATTCTGGTAAGCCCGATAAAATAAGTTATTAAATCTTTTGGGGTGCCTGGAATAAAAAACAGAATAAACGTTAGTCGTTTAAGCTTTTCTTCGCTTCTTATAAATTTTAATTCGTTAATCTTATCGCTGGATACAAAAATTTCTACAAAGCGTATGCCAAACTTTTTAACCAAAAGAAATATTAAAGATGAACCTATTGCCACACCCAAAAGAGAATACAAAGTAGCTTCAAACCAGCCATAAGCATAACCCATACCTATTTCCACAAATTCTCCGGGAATAAGAGCAATAAAAACCTGCAGAATTTGAATTCCTATGGCAACAAAGGCCCCGTAGGTACCATAGCCTTTTATAAAATCGTTGAATTCTTCGCCAGATTTGGCAATTTTTGAAAAACGTACAATTAAAAAGTAGGTGAGAAATGATATAACACAAAGCAAAACTGCAAATGATATAAGAGCAAAAATTCTTTTTCTCTTAAGTAGCTTTTCTTCGCTTGGTGTTTTTTTCATTCTCTCACCTCCTTTTTGAGAATTTATAAATTATTATTTTTTAAGAGCAATTGCTTTTTTAGCAGCATCGCGAATAGCTTCTGCGGTAAGACCGTAGATTTCAAAGAGCTCGTTTGGTTTACCCGAACGGCCGAAGACATCCTGTGTGCCTATTCTCTGAAGAGCACAAGGTGCATTTTCGCAAAGAACTTCTGCAACAGCGCTTCCTAAACCGCCTATGACATTGTGTTCTTCACATGTTACAATTGCACCAGTTTCGAGTGATGCTTTTGTTATTATTTCCTTATCGATGGGTTTTATTGTGTGAATATTTATAACTCTTGCATTTATGCCTTCCTGTTTTAAAAGTTCGGCTGCATTTAATGCAGTTTCAACCAAAAGACCTGTTGCAACGAGTGTTACATCATTTCCTTCTTTAAGCTGAACACCTTTTCCGAGTTCAAATTTATATGTATCATCATAAAGAACGGGTACAGCAAGTCTTCCAAAACGAAGATATACAGGACCTTCGTGCTTTATAGCAGCTTCAACTGCAGCTTTTGCTTCGGTGTCGTCGGCAGGGTTTAAAATAACCATATTGGGAAGAGTTCTCATAATGCCGATATCTTCTAAGCACTGATGAGTTGCACCGTCTTCACCAACAGAAATACCTGCGTGTGTTGCACCGATTTTAACATTTAATTTAGGATAGCAGATAGAGTTTCTTATCTGTTCAAATGCTCTGCCTGCAGCAAACATAGCAAAAGATGATGCGAAAACAATTTTTCCGCAAGTTGCAAGACCAGCAGCTGCAGATAACATGCTTGCTTCTGCTATACCGCAGTTTATAAATCTTTCGGGGAATTTCTTTTTAAAGGTATCAGTTTTAGTTGATTTTGAAAGGTCGGCATCCATAACGATGATGTCATATTTTTCACCAAATTCTGCAAGTGCAGCACCGTAGGATTCTCTTGTTGCAATTTTTTTGATATCAGCCATTTACTTTCGCCTCCAATTCAGCTATTTTTGCATCTAATTCTTTAATTGCCTGATTGTATTCGTCTTCTTTGGGTGCAGCACCATGCCATGCGGCGTTGTTTTCCATGTAGGAAACACCTTTACCCTTAACACTGTTGGCAATAATTACTGTGGGTTTGCCTTTTGTTTCTTTTGCTTTTTTAAGAGCATTTTTTATTTCTTCAATGTTGTGAGCATCGATAATAATTACATTCCAATTGAATGCTTCAAACTTTTTGTCGATTGGTGTGGGGTTCATAACCTTTGTGATATCACCGTCTATCTGGAGACCGTTAAAATCAACAAATGCACAGAGATTGTCCAGATTATAGTGAGCAGCAAACATTGCAGCTTCCCAAACCTGACCTTCTTCAAGCTCACCGTCGCCAAGAATTGCATATACGCGGTAATCTTTGTTATCTAATTTAGCTGCAAGAGCCATACCATTTGCAGCACAGATACCCTGACCGAGTGAACCTGTTGACATTTCAACACCGGGTGTACCTTTCATATCGGGGTGGCCCTGAAGGTAGCTATCTGTTCTTCTGAAGGTTTTAATATCTTCTGTGGGAATAAATCCTCTTTCGGCAAGTGCACCATAGAGTGCAGGAGCACAGTGGCCTTTTGAAAGAACAAAGCGGTCTCTTGAAGGATCTTTTGGGTTTTTGGGATCGATATTCATTTCGTCGAAATAAAGAACAGAAAGAATATCTGCTATAGAAAGAGAACCACCAGGGTGGCCTGATGATGCACTATATACACCGTCTATAGCGTGCTTGCGGATTTTGTAAGCTGTAAGCTCTAAATTTGTGTTATTTGACATAACACATACACCTCCTTATTTATTTAAGTAAATATTTTTATATATAAGCAGAAATTTATTTTTCTGCATTTATAACATCTATACACATTGCCATTATTTCTTCAAGCCTTTGGGTTTCTTTTTTCACATATAAATAACCTATAAGAGCCTCTAAACCTGTTGCCATACGGTAGTCTACTATATCGGCATTTTTGGCACTGGTGTAGGAATGGGCGTTTCTGCCCCGTTTATATACCGAGATTTCTTCTTCTGTGAAAGTATCTAATATTTTTTTAACTATAAATGCCTGATTTGTGGCACTAACATAGCGTGTTGCCGCCTTATGAAGCTTTGATACCGGCATATTAACATCTTTCATTATATATGTTCTCACATACATTTCAAAAACTGCATCGCCGATATATGCCAGAGAAAGCGGGGATAGCTGCATTGGCGAAACATCAAAGCGAAAATAATTTTTATCTATGCTCTTTTCCACTTTACACCGCCTCTGGTATCTTCTAAAATAATACCTGCGTTTTTGAGCATATCTCTTATTTCATCGGCACGGGCAAAGTCTTTGTTTTTGCGTGCATTATTTCTTTCTTCAATAAGAGCTTCAATGTCGCTGTCTAAAAAGTCATTTTCTTTTTTGGATTTAACACCCAAAACTTCCATCAGTTCGGATAAAAGCTTTGCTGTTATATCGAGTGAGCCTTTAGATGTATTTTCATCAAAGGTGGTGTTTGCAAATTTAACAATGTCGAAAAGTGTGGATATTGCATCAGCGGTGTTAACATCGTCGTCCATAGCATCTGTAAACTGCTTTTTAAATTCGCCAATTCGTGAAACAACAGCTTCGTCAGCTTCGCCTGTCTTTGCATTAGATGATAAAAACTCTAAGTTCTTTATGCAGGTTTCTATTCTATCAAGCCCTGTTTTTGCCTGAACCAAAAGGTCGTGGCTAAAGTTTATGGGGTTGCGGTAGTGGGCTGAGAGCATAAAGAATCTAATAACTATATAGTCAAATTCCTTTGTAACATCTCTTACAGTGAAAAAGTTATTTAAGGATTTACTCATTTTACGGTTATCAACATTTATATAACCATTGTGAAGCCAGTAGTTTGCAAAGGGTGCACAGTTGGCACATTCGCTCTGGGCAATTTCGTTTTCATGGTGAGGGAAGATAAGGTCTTTACCGCCGGAATGAATATCTATTGTTTTGCCAAGGTATTTATTTGCCATGGCACTGCACTCAATGTGCCAGCCGGGTCTGCCTTCGCCCCATGGGCTCTGCCAGAAGGGCTCGCCCTCTTTTTTTGCTTTCCAGAGAGCAAAGTCCATTGGGTCTTTTTTCTTATCTTCAACATCTATTCTTGCACCTGCCTCAAGGTTTTCAAGAGGCTGATGCGAAAGCTTGCCATATTCATTAAACTTTTTAACACTGAAATAAACATCTCCGTCAACCGAGTAGGCATAGCCTTTGTCTTCAAGATTTTTAATTAAATCTATAATAGCATCTATATTTTCGGTAGCTCTTGGGTGAACTGTTGCTTCTTTTATGCCAAGACCCTTTGCATCGATAAAATATTCGCCTATAAATCTTTCGGCAAGTTCTTTAACCGTTATGCCCTCTTCATTGGCTCTTTTAATCATTTTATCGTCTATGTCTGTAAAGTTCTGAACAAAGCTTACCTCATAGCCTATATATTCAAAATATCTTCTTAGGGTATCAAATATAATAAAGGGGCGTGCATTACCAATATGAAAATAGTTATATACGGTAGGTCCGCAGGAATACATTTTAACCTTTCCCGGCTCTATGGGTATAAATTCTTCTTTTTTATTTGTGAGGCTGTTGTATAATCTCATTGTTTATCGCCCTCCAATTTTTCAATTTTTTTATTTAGTTCATCTATAAGCATGTGCATTTTGCAGATTTCCTGACTCACGGGGTCGGGAATGTGAATCTGGTCTAATTCTGCTGCAACCTTTTTGTTGTTTATTCTCACAACTCTTGCAGGAACACCAACACAGGTGCTGTTTTCGGGAACCTCGGATAAAACAACCGCATTAGCGGCAATTTTAGAATTAGAGCCAACTGTAAAGGGGCCTAAAACCTTTGCTCCCGAGCCTATCATAACATTATTTCCTATTGTGGGGTGGCGTTTGCCTTTATCTTTACCCGTTCCGCCGAGGGTTACATTCTGATATATGGTGCAGTTATCGCCAATAACCGTGGTTTCGCCAATAACAACGCCCATTCCGTGATCTATAAAAAATCCCTTACCGATTTTTGCACCGGGGTGAATTTCTATACCAGTTATGGCACGGGAGGTCTGCGATATAAGCCTTGCTATAAAAAATAATTTAAGTTTATAAAAAACATGGGCTATTCTGTGATTTGCAACTGCATGAAGACCCGAATATAAAAGGAAGATTTCCAAGGGGTTTCTTGCAGCGGGGTCCCTATCCATTATTTTAGGAACTTCTATGGCAACTATTACCGAAAACACAAGAAAATAAGCGATAATAAGTGCCGCAAATATGTATAGAGCAATCATAAAAACCCACCTTTCCACCTTTAAAATACATACATAATTTATTATATTATTTTTTTTGTTAAATTACAAGTGTTTTTTACACAAAATTATTATTTTCGCTCTTTTAATTTTTGACTTTTTATATAAAGCGTGGTAAAATACTCGTGAGGTGAACATAATGCGTATAAGAGGATGTAAAACCCCCAAGTGTAGTTTATGTGTGTACTGTGAAAAATCAAAACTTTCTGAAAAACTTTTTTGCAAAGAAAATCAGGCAGACACCGAAAAAGACTTTTCCTGCCCCCAATTTAAATATGATATTTTTAAATATGTTCCCAATCAAAAAAATGATTTAAAAAAATTTTCCAAAGAGGATTTTGAAATATAAATGGTTAAAAAAATTATTAGATCCCGCCTTTTTTTAGTTTTTATATGTGCTCTTGTGCTTCTTTTTATAAGGCACTTTATAAACGAAAAAAACGCATATTATTACCCACCATACAAATATGAAGAAGTGTCTTTTTCCGACAGTGATGAAAAAATTTTTAAATACACAGGTCTTTCGCCCAAAGGAGCCAAAGATATTTTAAGCCAAGGGAAAATATCTGTTTTAAAAAAACTCAACACCCTCTATTTTGAAAAGCCCGATATAAAAAAAGAATATATTTTCTTTCCCACAACAGTTCAGGAAAGCTTAAATAACACATCTGTTCCCCTTGTGCCTCTTTATGACGGCGATGTTCTTATTACATTCAATACCCACACTCTTGACTGGCGACACGGGCACGCGGCAATTGTTACCGATGCCGAAAGAGGAATTATTTTAGAGCACATGTCTGTTGGAAACACATCTGTTTTAAGTCGAGCTGAAAAATGGGGAAGCTACCCCGCCTTTGCGGTTTTAAGATACCCACAAGAAGAAAAAGCAAAGCTGGCAGCAGAATATGCCAAAGAAAAACTTATAGATGTGCCA
>JAGBXL010000037.1 GCA_017629325.1 Clostridia bacterium
AACAGCATTAAAAAATTTCTGGATACAGGAATAAGCTACCCAAAGGCATCACAACTTGCACTCAAACATTGTATGCCAAATATAGATGATGAGTTTTTAAAGCCAAATAACACTTTGGGTATTTGTTATATTAAGGCAATAAAAAAGTTAAATTCTTCCATTACTCCCCTATCTGTTAAAAGAGATAATGATTACCATAGCGAAAAATCAAACGATGGGTTTATGAGTGCAACACAGATAAGAAAAATGATTGAAAATAATGAAAATTACAATAAATATTCACCTGATTATTCATTGGATTGCACATATAATATAAAAAATGCCGAGAGCTATATTCTGGGTACTTTAAGAAATACAGATATTAATAAATTCAGAACTATTAAAGGCTATGAAGAAGGTTTGGGAGAACTCATTTTAAATTCTGCAAAAAAGGCCTGCACAATAGAAGAACTTTTTGATATGTGCGTTAGCAAAAGATATACCCTTCACAGAATTAAAAGATATGTTATGGCGGTACTACTTGATGTGTGGTACGATTCAGAGCCTGAATATATAAGGATTCTTGCAATGAGCGAAAAAGGCGGAAAGCTTATAAATAATATCAAAGAAAAATCTGATATTGATATTATAACAAAGCTTGCTGACTATAAAAAAGAAAACCTGATGCTAAAAACAGACATTGCTGCAACAGATTTTGCTTCGCTATGCGCAAATAATATTGATATGAGATACAGCGGAAAAGATTACACAACAAGCCCTTATATAAAGAAACCCTCTCTTTAAATGAGAGGGTTTCTTTATGAATTAATTCTGAAAAGCTTCTTAAGTATTCCCCTAAAAAATTTGGGTGCATTCCAAACAACAACTTTCATAAACCACATTCCCTTTCAATATGATATACGGTTTCTAAAGAGCTATCCGCAAAAATAAAAGATGCATAAAAATGCTAAAAGCAAACCTTCTATAACTGCAATTACTATGGGGGGCATAATAATGGCAAAGATAATTCCAACAACAAAACCTATTATACAAAAAACAGCAATTTTCTTGTAAAGAGCTTTAAAACACATTATATATCCCTCCAAACAGATATTACTATATATATGAATAAAAATAAATTTTGTTACTGTGAGGAGTTGACTTAAAATAATAATTATAGTATAATGTGCTGGTATTAAAATTTGCTGGTGTGGCTCAGTTGGTAGAGCAGCTGATTCGTAATCAGCAGGCCGTCGGTTCAAGTCCGATCACCAGCTTAAAAAAAGAAAGACTATTCTTAACTGAATAGCCTTTCTTTTTGTATATACATAAAACCATTTTATTTACTATAAACATTTATTGCTGTTCTTATAAATTCTTTAACCGCCTTATTAAGATAGCGTTTTTTCTTATGGAGAAGATACACTGTGCGTTTGGCATATTCACTGTTTATTTTATAATATACAAGATTTTCATCGGGAGCAACTGCTTTAACAAGGGTATCGGTTACAAAACAGATTCCAAGACCTGCCGATGTCATATTATATGCCGTCATAAGCTGATCAAAATATATTGTAACTTCCGGATTAAACCCCGACTCATTACACATTTTAAAACCATGGTAATTCATGCTGTTGCCTGTTTTCATCATTAGAAACTTTTGGTTTCTAAAGTTTGTAAGGTCAATTGGCATTTTGAGACTGTTATAATTACCACTCTGGATATCATGGCTTGTAAGAGTATGTTCTTCCAATCCCTTATTTGCATCGCAATCTTTTGGAACACACAAAAGAATGGTTTCATCAAACAAAGGATATGATTCAATAAGCTTCGGATCGAAATTATAATCTATTAAAAGCTCTATTTTTTCTTCTATAAGTTCTTCAACAAGAGTTTTTGAATTAGATTCCAAAAGGTCTATATTTATCATTGGATACTTTTCGGAAAATGGAACTATTATTTTAGGAAGAACATAGGAAGAGATAAAGTTTGCACCGCTTACAGAGATGCTTCCGACACTTAATTTTGAAACATCTATTATATAATTTTCATAATCTCTTTTAATACTGAAAATTTCTTCAATTGCTTTTATATAGGCCTCGCCTTCGGGAGTTAGGGTAAGAGGTGTTGTGGAACGGTCGAAAAGCTGAACCTGCATTTCCTCTTCCAGCTTTCTCACAGTTGCACTAAGTGCCGGCTGAGAAATAAATAGATTTTTTGCAGCCTTTGTGAAGCTTTTTTCTTTATAAATTTCGTATATGTAATCTGAATATTTAAACATTTTTCCTCCATAAATAATTATTATAATTTCTATACAAATATATATATTTGATTATAGCACATTTGAGTGCTACAATCAAGTACATGTTTAAAAACAATGGAGGAAAAAATCATGATATCAAGAAATCTTGATAATGTTCATTCCGACATAAGAGGCGATATATATATGCATGCTCTTGAGTTGGAAAAACAAGGACACAAGATACTCAAGCTAAATACAGGAAATCCTGCCGCATTTGGTTTTAAAATGCCCGATAGCATAAAAAACAGGATTATTTGCGATATTGATAAATCTCTAGGCTACTGCGATATAAGAGGTATGGAAAATGCAAGAACCGCTATTAAAGACTATCATTTATCAAGAGGAATAAAAAATATAAGCGAAAATGATATATTTATAGGCAACGGCGTCAGCGAGGCCAGTTATATGATTATTTCGGCTCTTATAGGAACCGGAGATGAGGTGCTTGTTCCTACTCCGTGTTATTCTTTATGGACAAACTTTACCTTTCTTGCAGGCGGCAGAGCAAAATTTTACAAATGTGATGAATCAGCTGATTGGCAGCCTGATATTGAAAGTATTAAAAGAGGTATAACATCAAACACAAAGGCTATTGTTTTAATCAACCCCAACAATCCGACAGGTGCTCTTTATAGCAAAGAAATACTACTTGAAATAATTGATATTGCAAGAAAAAACAACCTGGTTATAATTTCTGATGAGATATACGACAGACTTGTTTTAGATGGTGAGCAGCATATTCCCACAGCATCACTTTGTGATGATGTTACCGTTGTAACTATGAATGGACTTTCAAAATCGCACTGTATATGCGAATTAAGATGCGGTTGGCTCTGTGTTAGCGGTGATGTAAACAGAAAGAAAATCCTTATTGAAGGGCTCATTAAAATTGCATCTGTAAGACTTTGTTCAAATGCACTTATGCAGCTTGCTATTGGTGATGCTTTAAAAGACAGTGCATACACAGAAAACATGATAAATGAAACTGGTAGACTTTCAATACAAAGAAAAGCTGTTATGGAAGAACTTGATAAAATTGACGGCATAAGCTATGTTAAAAACATTGCTGCTTTTTACCTTTTTCCAAAGCTTGATATAAAAAGATACGGTTTTGAAGATGACAGAGAATTTGCAAGAAAACTTCTTGATGATAAGCACATTTTAATTGTTCCAGGAAGCGGTTTTAACTGTGTTGATAAAAAACATTTCCGAATTGTTATGCAGCCTGAAGAAAATATTTTAAGAAATGCTATTAAAGATATAGGAGATTTTTTGAAAAACAGATAAATTTAAAGGAATATTTATGAATAAATATATATGATGTTCGTAAATTTTATTTATAGATATTCCTTTTGTAAAATGTTTGATATTAATGATATTTACACCATGTAAATTTAATAAATCCTTAGTATAATAGCAAAAGAGCATATTAAGTTCATCTCTATAATGGATTTTGAACAAATATGCTCTTTTATTATTATTTTTTATTCTACAATATTCTATTCTAACTCAGGCAGATATTCCAAAGAACCTGTAAACTCTGCAATCATCTTCATTTCATCATAGGTTTTCTCATTTAGAGATACACCTTCTGATAAAACGCGATTTACTGCTTCAGCTTCTTTCTCGCCATGAACATAAATACGCTCCTGACCTTCTGCTTTGGCAGAGTCGCGTACTTCCTGAAGATATTTTGAAAGTGAATCCTCAATAGCTTTTTTATCGCCGAACATACCATAATCAAGTGCAATAAAGCACTGAGCGATATTTGATCTTCCTGGAGTTTTGTAAATATAGTTTGATGTAGTTCCGCCTGAAAGTATGGCAGTGGCAATTTCACAAAGCATCGCAAAACCGTAGCCCTTATATCCCGATGTGAGTTCTCCTGAACCGCCAAGAGGTAGGATTCCACCACCGGTTTTATTGATAATGTTTGATAAAACTCTGTCCGGTTCATTGCTATCGTTACCGTTTTCATCAAGTGCCCAGCCAATAGGGAGACCGTTTCCTCTTTTTACATAAACCTCAAGTTTTCCTCTTGGAACAACTGTTGTTGCAGCGTCGAATGAGTATGCATGTGGCTCAGCAGGCATTGCAAATGCAATAGGATTAGTTCCAAGCATTGCCTGTTTACCAAAGGTTGGCACCATAATAGCCTCTGTGTTGGTCATTGACATACCGATAAGGCCTTCTTTTGCCGCCATTTTTGAATAATAACCTGCAACACCATAGTGGTTTGAGTTGCGAACTGTTACGATACCAAAGCCAGACTTTTTAGCTTTTTCTATGGCCATCTTCATTGCATTTACACCTAAGATCTGACCCATAGCGTCATTACCCTCAATTACTGCAGAAAGAGGTGTTTCAAAAACAACCTCAGGTTTTGCATCAATTTTAACCATTCCGCTTGTGATTTCTTTATGATAGCGAATCATACGCTGTATGCCGTGAGATTCTATTCCGCTTAAGTCTGCTTCAAGAAGAACTTCTGTTATCTGTTTGCTTTCTTCTTCGTTAAAGCCATATCCCTTAAATGCTTCCCTACAAAAACGTTCAACCTTATCATAATCAATTTTATAATATTGCATAATCAAAATACCTTCTCTCTAAAAATTTTTATACGCCCCAGTAAGATGAGAAACCACCGTCAACCGGCAATACAGCACCGTTAACAAATGATGCCGCTTCTGAGCAGAGGAACATAACAGGTCCTGCCATTTCCTCAGGCTCGCCATATCGTCCCATTGGTGTTTTTGCAAGAACGCGCTGACCGCGGTCTGTTGCAGAACCGTCCTCATTGGTCAAAAGATATCTGTTTTGATTTGTAAGCAAAAATCCGGGTGCAATTGCATTTACTCTTATATTATTGCTGTAATTCTGATT
>JAGBXL010000038.1 GCA_017629325.1 Clostridia bacterium
TGAGCACTGCGATTGCCACGAGCATCATCACCATGACGAACACTGCGACTGCCATGAACATCATCACGATCACCATCATCACCATGCCGACGATGTGTTTGCAAGCTGGGGAACAGAAACAACCAAGAAATATACAAAAGAGCATATTAAAAATGCTCTTTTGGAGCTTTCTGATTTTGAAAAATATGTACCAGTTCTTCGTGCAAAGGGCATAGTTGAATGTGAGTGTGGAAAATGGATACACTTTGACTATGTGCCCGGTGAGCCTGATGTTAGAGAAGGAAGTGCTGCTGTAATTGGCAGAATTTGTGTTATTGGTTCAAAAATAAACGAAGAAGAAATAAGTAAACTTTTTAGTTGAGAAGAGAGTGAAATAAATTGATGAGCGAAATCCCTATTTATCTTTTTTGCGGCTTTTTGGAGGCAGGCAAATCCAAATGTATTCAGGAAACCCTTTCCGACGAACGCTTTAATCAAGGAGAAAACACGCTTCTGTTAATGTGTGAAGATGGTGAGGAGCAGTATGATAAAAAAGCCTTTCCAAACGGCGGAGAAAATGTTTTTATCGAAGAAATTACCGAAGATAAATTAAATTCAAAATATCTTTCTTCTTTAGAAAAGAAATATAAGGCAGAAAGAATTATAATAGAATATAATGGCATGTGGACAATGGAAAAGCTCTATATGAGCCTTCCTAAAAACTGGATTATATATCAGCAGCTTTTCTTTGCCGATAGCTCCACCTTTGAGGTTTATAATAGCAATATGCGAAGCCTTGTGGTAGATAAGCTCAATTCATCGGAGCTTATTGTTTTAAACCGTGCTGATAAGGGCCCTGATAAAGATATGATCCACAAAATAATAAGGGGAGTATCCCGCCGTATAAATATTGCCTACGAATATGCCGACGGCAATCTGGAATACGATAACGAGGAAGACCCGCTTCCCTTTGATATTGATGCTCCGGTTATTGAAATTGCCGACCGCGACTATGCACTCTGGTTCAGGGATTTTGCCGAAGATGTTAAAAAATATGAGGGCAAAACAGTTAAGTTTAAGGGAATATGCGGTATAAATAAAAAAATGAAAAGCGGCACAGCTATCTGTGGCCGTCATGTTATGACCTGCTGTATAGACGATATTGAATTTAAAGGGCTTGTGTGTGTTGGTATGCCTGCCCCGTTAAATTTAAAAAATAAAGACTGGGCAATAATCACAGCAAAAATTGTTATGGAATTCCATGAGCTTTATAACAAGGTGGGCCCTGTTCTGCATATAATAGATGCAGAAAAATCGCAGGTTCCTGAGCAGGAAATTGCAACATTCTTTTAATGGAGGAGAATTTATTTAATGACATTTTTAGACATATTTTTAATAGGCATTGGGCTTTCAATGGACGCCTTTGCAGTGGCAATTTGCAAAGGGCTTTGCATGAAAAAAATAAACTATTCACAGTCTTTAATAATAGCCCTTTTCTTTGGTGGGTTTCAGGCACTTATGCCTCTTATAGGCTTTTATTTAGGCACATTTTTTGAAAGCTACATAACAGCAATTGATCACTGGATAGCATTCTTTTTGCTTTTATACATAGGCGGTAAAATGCTTTGGGACGCAATAAAAGATGACGATGAGGAAATTGTGTGCCCGGTAGATAACCGTCTAAATTATAAAGAACTTTTTATAATGGCTGTTGCAACAAGTATAGATGCACTGGCTGTTGGAATAACCTTTTCTTTTTATAAAGACACAAACATATTTGCAAATATATCCGTTATCGGAATAACAACCTTTATAATTGCTTTTGGCGGTGTTGTTATAGGAAATAAATTTGGCACACGCTTTAAGAAAAAGGCTGGAATTTCGGGCGGTGTGATACTCATTTTAATTGGTCTTAAAATTCTTTTAGAAGGTCTTGGTGTGCTTTTTGTATGAGCAGTAAATGTAATCTTTGCCCAAGAAACTGTGGTATAGACAGAAGAATTCAAAAAGGCTACTGCAAAGCTCCGCATGCTATAACCGCCGCAAGAAGCTCTCTTCACTTTTGGGAGGAGCCTTGTATATCGGGAGTGGAGGGCTCGGGCACCGTGTTTTTTTCGGGGTGCTCTATGGGCTGTGTTTACTGCCAGAATTTTGATATTGCACACCAAAATTTTGGCAAAGAAATAAGCATTGAAAGACTTTGTGATATTTTTTTAGAACTTCAAAATAAGAAGGCAAACAACATAAACCTTGTAACTCCCACTCACTATGCCGATAAAATAATAGAAGCAGTTAAGTTGGCAAAACAAAAGGGTTTAAAAATACCTGTTGTATATAACACAAGTGGATATGAAAAAGAAGAAACCATAGAATCCTTAAAGGATACTGTTGATATATTTATGCCGGATTTTAAATACTGGCTTTCGGAGACCGCAAAAAAATATTCAAATGCTCCCGATTATCCCGAAATAGCGAAAAAGGCCATAGACAAAATGGTTACATTAAACCCACACTTGGTATTTGATAAAAGGGCCATGCTCCAAAAGGGAGTAATAATAAGAATACTTCTTTTGCCCGGTTTTGTTTACGAGGCAAAAAGAATAACAGAATATGTGTATTCAAAATATGGCGATAGCGTGATTATAAGCCTTATGAGCCAATACACACCAAATAAAAATACAGATAAATTCCCCGAAATAAATCGGAAGGTAAGAAAAAAAGAATACGAAAATCTTGTGGATTATGTAATTAATCTGGGTGCGAAAAATGTGTATATTCAAGAGGGCTCATCTGCTGATGAGAGCTTTATTCCGCCCTTTAATCTTGAAGGAATATAACAAAGGAGAAAACCTATGCAGGAATATTTTGCAGGAGAATATGATGTTGCAGTTATAGGCGGCGGACATGCCGGCTGTGAGGCGGCACTTGCATCGGCAAGGCTCGGTGCAAAAACCATTATGTTTGTTATAAATATGGACACAGTTGCCAACATGGCTTGTAACCCCTGTATAGGCGGCACGGCAAAAGGGCATCTTGTTCGTGAGATAGACGCTCTGGGCGGTGAAATGGGCAAAAATGCCGATAAAACCTTTATTCAGTCCCGAATGCTCAATAAGGGCAAAGGCCCTGCGGTTTATTCACTTCGTGTTCAGTCGGACAGAAGAAAATATTCCGACGAAATGAAGCATACCCTTGAAAACTGCGAAGGACTGGATATAAAACAGGGTGAAATAATAGAAATAGGCTTTGATGAAGAAAATGCGGTTAAGTCGGTTTTAACTAGCCTCGGTGCAAGATATAATGTTAAAGCCGCCATAATTGCCACAGGAACATATTTAAAGGGCAAGGTAATAGTTGGAGATGTAAGCTTTGAAAGCGGCCCCGACGGTGTTTTCCCTGCAAACCGTCTTTCAAAATGCCTTATAGATAATGGTATTCCTCTTATGCGTTTTAAAACAGGAACACCCGCAAGAATAAATAAAAACAGCATAGATTTTTCAAAGATGCAGCCACAGGCAGGCGATGAGACAATAGTTCCATTTTCTTTTGAAAACGACTATATAGGCGAAAATCAGGTTTTATGCCACCTCACATATACCAACGAAGAAACTCACAGAATAATAAAGGACAACCTTCACCGTTCACCCTTATATAGTGGCAAAATTGAAGGCGTTGGTCCAAGATATTGCCCCTCTATTGAAGATAAGGTTGTACGCTTCAGTGATAAACCCCGCCACCAGATATTTATTGAGCCAATGGGGCTTAATACCGAAGAAATGTATATTCAGGGCTTTTCTTCATCTCTTCCCGAAGATGTGCAGATGCAGATGATTCATTCTATTGAGGGCTTGGAAAATGCAAAAATGATGCGAACAGCTTATGCCATTGAATACGATTGCTGTGATGCAACAATGTTAAACGGTGGTTTAGAATTTAAAAATTATTCGGGGCTCTATGGTGCAGGGCAGTTTAACGGAAGCTCAGGCTATGAAGAAGCCGCAGCACAGGGGCTTATTGCAGGAATAAATGCAGTAAGAAAAATTCAGGGTAAATCCCTTTTCACTCTCGATAGAAGCGAAAGCTATATCGGAACTTTAATAGACGATTTAACAGTTAAGGGAACAAAAGAGCCATACAGAATGATGACCTCCCGAAGTGAATATCGCCTACTTCTGCGTCAGGACAATGCCGATTTGCGTTTAACACCAAAGGGCAGAGAAATAGGGCTTATAAGCGAAGAAAGATACAACAAATTCCTTGAAAAAAAGGAAATGATAAAAAAGGAAATTGAAAGATGCGAAAAAAAGGTTATTGCACCAAGCAAAAAAACCGATGCATTTTTTGAAAAATATAATTCAACCCCTATAACAACAGGTGTTAAACTTGGCGACCTTTTAAGACGCCCTGAACTAAACTATGAAATTTTAGCCGAGCTAGATGTCGACAGACCAAATTTACCCAAGCAGGTTAAAGAGCAGGTTTATGTGCAGATAAAATATGACGGATATATTAAAAAACAAATTCAGCAGGTTGAGCAATATAAAAAGCTTGAAGCAAGGCTAATCCCTGTTGATATCGACTATGAAAAGATAGATGGCCTCAGAATAGAAGCCAGACAGAAGCTTTCAAAAATAAGACCAAAATCAATAGGTCAGGCAAGCAGAATAACGGGTGTTTCTCCTGCAGATATGAATGTGCTTTTAATATATCTGCAAATGAATAAATGATTAAAAATAATTAAGGTAGTGAACAAATGAAAAAGAAAATCGGCAGTTTTTCTTTAATGAAAAGAATGAACATTGCCCTTATTTTAAATCTTATAAGAGAAAAGGGTGTTGTATCAAGAATAGACATTGCAAAAGAAACAGGGCTTACAGCCGCAACTGTTACTAACCTTACGGCAGAATTAATTGATAATAACCTTGTTGAAGAATTTTCAACAGGTTTGTCAACCGGAGGCAGAAAGCCTATTTTATTAAAAATAAATTCGGCTGAATTCTGCATAGCTTCGGCATCTGTTACCACAGATTAAGTGGAATTTGCGGTATCTGATTTTTGTGCAAAAATTATTTTATATAAGCATAAAAGTATTGAGAAAAGCGCCTCGCCTATGGAGTGTATAGATTTTATTTTAAAATCTTTTGATGAATTCAAGAAAAGTAATTCCACTCGGGTAATAGGTATGGGTGTGGGTATTCATGGTGTTGTTGATTCCGAAGCGGGTGTATCTGTGTATGCCCCAAATTTAAACTGGCATAATGTAAATATAAAAGAACTCATAGAAGAAAAGATAAGTATTCCCGTTATGGTAGCTAATGATGTTAGGCTCATGGCTATGGCTGAAATGTGGTTTGGAAATTCCAAAAATGCCGATGACTTTGCATTTTTATATGTTGGAAAGGGTGTTGGCGGAGCTATTGTAATAGATAAAAAGCTATTCCGCGGTGCAAATGATGCCGCAGGTGAAATAGGCCATTCGGTTATCGACCCCGAAGGTCCTTTATGTGAATGTGGTAAAAAAGGCTGTCTTCAGGCATTTACCAGCGAAGATGCAATGCTTAAAAATATGAAAGCAAATCTTTCAAAAACAAAGCATTTAAACGAAAATTCCACCTGCCATGATATAATAGACGCTTACCTTAACTATTCTGACGAAGCTGCGGTTTTAACTGTTGAAAAAGAAATAAAATATCTTTCAATAGGTATTTCCAATATAATAAATATATTTAACCCATCTCTTATAGTTCTTTCTTCTGATATAAAGGATTTTGATATTGCTGTTATGAATAGAATCTCAGGAGAAATCAAAAAATCCTTTGGGGGAGTGTTTATGCAAAACACAAACCTTTGCTATTCATCACTTGGCACCCGTGCACTACTGAATGGGGCAACCGCGTTGGTACTTAGCCGAGTTTATGAAAATCCGGGTATGCTCTGGGATAATAAAGAAGAATAATCAGGGAAGAATTTTGTGTATATCACACATAGATATTTCTCCATTGGTGTGATATAATTACGGTGATAATATGAAAGAAGAATTTTCAAGAACAGAGTTGATGTTTGGCTCTGATGCACTAAAAAAACTTAATAACAGCACAGTTTGTGTGTTTGGTCTTGGCGGAGTGGGTGGTCATCTGGCAGAGGCTCTTGCAAGGATGGGAGTAGGAACTCTTTATCTTGCAGATAATGATGTTGTGTCTTTATCTGATTTAAACAGGCAGATTATTGCAACGCATCAAAGCCTTGGCAAACTTAAAACCGAGGCTGCAAAGGAAAGAATACTATCTGTTAATCCAAATTGCAGGGTTATAACATCAGAATGTTTTTTTCTTCCTGAAACTGAGTTTTACGATTTTAAAAAATTCAGCTATGTTGCCGATGCAATAGACACTGTTTCGGGCAAAATAGAAATCTGCAAAAGGGCAAAGGAAGCTGGCGTTCGGGTTATTTCAGCAATGGGTGCCGGCAATAAAATTGACCCTACCGCATTTAAGGTGGCAGATATTTCAAAAACAAAGGTTTGTCCCCTTGCCAGAGTTATGAGGCAGGAACTTAAAAAAAGAAACATTGAAAATGTTAAATGTGTGTATTCCGAGGAGCCGCCCTTTGAACTTAAAAAGAAGCTTCAAAAAGGTGAAAGCGGCAAAATAACCCCCGGCTCAAATTCGTTTGTACCGTCTGTTATGGGGCTTATCATGGCAGGCGAAATAATAAAAGACTTAATTGATATAACAAGAGGTGTATAAAATGCAAATTTATGCAGACAACGCAGCAACCACAAAAATGTCTGATTTAGCAATAGAAACCATGCTTCCCTTTATGAAGGATACCTACGGTAACCCCTCAAGCCTTCATAGCGTAGGTCAGGAAGCGGCAGAGGTTTTAATGGCTGCAAGAGAAAAAATGGCAAAATATCTTGGCTGCGAGGCAAGAGAAATATATTTCACATCGGGCGGAAGCGAAGCCGATAATCAGGCAATAGTATCTGCGGCAAACCGAGGGGAAAGAAAAGGCAAAAAGCACATCATATCTACCGCGTTTGAACATCATGCAGTGCTTCATACTCTTAAAAAGCTTGAAAAGCAGGGCTTTGAAATAACTCTTCTTCCTGTTGGCGAAAAGGGAATTGTTAATCCCGAAGATGTTAAGAATGCAATAAAAGAAGAAACCTGCCTGGTAAGTGTTATGTATGCCAATAACGAAATAGGCACAATTCAGCCAATAGAAGAAATTGGGAAAATCTGTGCAGATAGCGGTGTTATCTTTCACACAGATGCAGTTCAGGCGGCAGGTCATTTAAAAATAAATGTTAAAGAGCAAAATATTGATATGCTAAGCCTTTCTGCTCATAAATTCCACGGACCCAAGGGTGTTGGTGCTCTCTATGTTAAATCGGGGATTGTTGTTTCCAACATAATTGAGGGCGGAGCACAGGAAAGAGGAAAAAGAGGCGGCACAGAAAATATTCCTGCCATAGTTTCAATGGCGGCAGCCTTTGAAGATGCCTGCCTTAAAATAGATGAAAATTCTAAAAAATTAACTAAAATGCGAGACCGCCTTATAGAAGGTCTTTCAAAAATTCCCCATAGCATATTAAACGGCGATGCTAAAAAAAGACTTCCCGGAAATGTTAATATGTGTTTTGAAGGAATAGAGGGTGAATCACTTCTTTTAATGCTCGATATGCACGGCGTTTGTGCTTCATCGGGCTCTGCCTGCACATCGGGTTCTTTAGACCCAAGCCATGTGCTTTTGGCAATCGGCAGGGTTCACGAAATTGCTCACGGGTCATTAAGACTATCACTCAGTGAATACAACACCGAAGAAGAGGTTGAACTCATAATTAAAGCCGTAGATGAAGTTGTTGGTTATTTAAGAAATATGTCTCCTGTTTGGAGAGATTTAATGGAAGGAAGAAGAACACATGTTATATAGTGAAAAAGTTATGGATCATTTTAAAAATCCCCGCAATGTTGGTGTTATTGAAAATGCCGACGGCGTTGGTGAGGTTGGTAATGTTAAATGTGGAGATATAATGAAAATATATCTCAAAATAGAAAACGAGACAATCGTTGATGTTAAGTTTGAAACCTTTGGCTGCGGAAGTGCAATAGCATCAAGCTCAATGGCAACCGAAATGATAAAAGGCAAAAAGGTTTCGGAGGCTTTAGAATTAACAAATAAAGCTGTTGTTGAGGCTTTAGACGGCCTCCCTCCTGCAAAGGTGCACTGCTCCGTTCTTGCAGAAGAAGCTATAAAAAAAGCACTTCAGGATTATTACGACAAAAATGGGATTGAATATGATAAATCACTTTTCCCAAGTTGTCATGACTGTGAACACTGTCAGCACTAATAAGGAGAATATTTATGGAAACGGGAACACTCTATCTTTGTGCCACACCAATTGGCAATTTAGATGACATAACCGTAAGATGCCTTGAAACACTTAAAAAATGCGACCTTATTGCCTGTGAAGACACAAGGCATTCGTTAAAATTATTAAACCATTTTAATATATCCAAGCCCTTAACAAGCTATTTTGAGCACAATAAAAAAGAAAAGGGCTTATATTTAGTTGAAGAATTAAAACAAGGAAAAAATATTGCCCTCATAACAGATGCGGGCACTCCTGCAATATCCGACCCCGGCGAAGATTTAGTTAAGCTTTGCATAAACGAAGGCATAAAGGTTGTGCCAATCCCGGGTTGTGTGGCTCTTATAAATGCTCTTATTATTTCCGGACAATACACAGGCAGATTTGCCTTTGAGGGCTTTTTATCTATGAATAAAAAAAGCCGCCGTGAGCATTTGGAGAGTGCCGCCAAAGATACCCACACTCTTATTTTTCATGAAGCACCCCATAAATTAACACGCACTTTATCGGATATGCTAAAATTCTTTGGCAACCGTCGAATAAGCATAATCCGTGAGCTTACCAAAATTCACGAGGAATGTTTTTATACCAGCCTAGAGCAGGCAATTGAATATTATAATGAAAATCAGCCAAAGGGCGAGTATGTTCTGGTTGTAGAGGGAAAACCGCTAAAGGAAATAGAGGAAGAAGAAAAAAACGAAATACCATTTTCTAATCCTCTCCATTACATAAAGGATTTAATGGAAAATGGAACATCAAAAAAAGACGCCATAAAAATGGCGGCAAAAGCTTTTGATATTTCCAAGCGTGAGGTATATGACCTTGCAAAAGAAATTTCTGCTTATTAAGGAGGAAGATGTTATGAAAAATATTCCCTTTAAAGACGGATTTATATATAATGCAATGAAACGCCACAGAATAAAGCATATTATAAGAACTGCTCTGGTTTTTGCCATACTCTTTTTATATGTTTTTTTTAATAGAGCCTATATAGGAAATGTTCTTTTTGGCTCATCACAGCTGGATAGTGAGCGATTTGTAAACGAAGTTTCTAAAATAGAAATAAATAAAGAACTTGCTGCAAAAAGCGACGGCTCTCATATAATAAGAAGCTATGCAGTTAAATCGGGAAGCTACTGGCAGGACCAGAAATATGAATTTGATGTAAGCTTTACTGATGTTTATAAACTCCCAATTACCTATACCACCCGTAACACAGGTACCAACTATGATGAAACAGATTCTAAAGCTATGCTATCTGCTAATCTTTACAGAGGCACAACAGAGGGGATAAATGTTCTTGTTCTGGCGTATCCCCATCAGGAAATAAAAGACGGAGAAGCTATTTCGGGAATTTTTACCGAGATGAGTAACATAATCAGAACAGATGCAGCCCTTCTTGGAAGCTTAGAGGGTGAAAGCTTTTGTGAATTTATTTTCGATACCCGCGGATTAGAAATGGGCAGCGAAAAATTTGATATAACGCTCTCTGGGGCACTTTTATTATTTTTAATCTATCTTTTAATAAAGATGGCAATTTACTTTATAAACCCTTATTTAACACCAACTTATAAATCTCTTGCACACTATGGCGATTTGGAAACGGTTGTAAGAGATATTGAAAATCAGCTTACAATAGCAGGTGTTGATAAAATCACACGAAAAAAACCTGCCGTAACAGACGACTGGATTGTTTCACAAGACAGCTTTAAATTAAAGATAGTTAAAAATCATGCCAAAGCCCAGGATAGCTCCCGCTATGGAAGCAGACTTTAAGGAAAAAATAGAGAAGAGATAAGAGAGAATAGATAAAAGAAAATGAAGAAATCCGCCTTTAGGGGCGGATTTCATCCATTTCTATTCACTATTCACTTTTCACTCTTCTCTTTATTTTATCGGGTCTTTTATAGGCTTAGGTGCATTTCTGGGAAATCTTTTTTCTGTTTCGTTAACCTTTTTTATTATAACAAGATTATGGTCAAGATCGGTTTCATCTATGGCATAATTTTTTATTTCAACAAATTCACCGCCCA
>JAGBXL010000039.1 GCA_017629325.1 Clostridia bacterium
AACGAGAAAAGAATTAAAGAGAAACTTGGGTGGATGAGTCCGGTGCAATATCGGCTCAACACCTTGGCTGCATAAAAATAGCGTAGCAGTCATTAAAACTACTACGCTATAAAAAGTCTAACTTTTTGGGGTCACATCAAAGTTTGTTCCTGTTTTTATTATGTATTAATAAGAATTCTGTCTCGATTTTCCGCTTCCGCGTTTTGATTCCATATTTCGTTTAATATCGTGCATTTTTTCATCGCTTGCCTGCTTAAATTTATTAAGCTTATCTTCAAACGACATATCACCATCGTCTTTTTTAAACCAGTCAAATTCTGCCGGCTGAGCGTGCAAGTCGGTTTCAGGAAGTCTGGGAGCATGTTTTGGTTTTCTTTCAAACTTGGGTTTTTCTGGCACAATTCCTTTTTCCTGCATAACCTGTTTAATAGAAAGGCCAAGCTTTCCCTTTTTATCAGACGGCAATATTTTAACTTCAACAACATCGCCGACTTTAACATGGTCGTTAATATCCTTAACATAAGAAGTTGAAATTTCGGAAATGTGAACTAAACCCGTAACACCCTCCTCCAATTCAACAAAAGCACCAAAATTGGTAACTCCTGTAACTTTGCCGCTAACTACTTTCCCCTCTTCTAACTGCATCTTTTAATACAGCCTCCTCATTTGCTATTGTTATCATTAGAATTGACATAAACCTTATCTCCGGGGTTAACAAGCCCTAGGGTGTTTCTGGCAATATCTTTGTAGTTTTTATCACTGTGTATTTGGTTCTTTTTTTGTTTTAAAACTTTATTTGTTTGTTTTTCTTTTGAAATTTCTTTTTCAAGAACGGTTATCTGGTCGTTGTATTCCTGAATTCGTGCAAAGGTGGTGATAAACGAACTTGCAACAAAACATGCCACACAAAAAATCAGGATATTTCTGATTAGCTTTTTTTTGCTTTTGGCTATTTTCATATTATATTCCCCTGGTATTTTATAAAAATCACGCACAAATTAACCTAAATTAGTTACATTCGTAAATATTATAAACTATTTTTTTCTAAATGTAAAGAAAATTTTTTAAAAAATATTACTAAATAAAACTTGCCCAAAAGCCTATATTTACTCGCTTTTTGTGTGATTATGTCTAATTTTTTTAAAAACAGAGCCAAATTTTAACAAAAGAGCAGATTTTATGGAACTTATAAACTGTTTAAGCTTTTTAGAAATAAACGATAAAAATTTTCTTATAGGAAAAAATATTCCCGAAAGTATTTTAAAAATAAAGCTCCAGAATTTTATCACATAATTCGATATGGAAAGAAAGTATATCACAGCACTTAAAATAAATGAAATAAAAATATACCATCTTAAATGCCCGTTGTTTGTAAGGTAGCATATATCAAAAAATATTTTAAATGAAAGAAAACAAAAAACAATGTCCTGAATGGCAACCTGCCCTTTGGTGCAAGAATAAGATTTTCTCATTGCTCTGAAAAAATCAAATAAAAAAGGGATAATTTGTCCGCAAAAAAAAGCTCCCCAAAAAACAATCATTTCGTGCCTTACGCTTATTTCCATAAGCTATCACTTAAAGATTTTACTAAGGATTGATGTTCCGCTTTTCTTTTCTTCGGCATATTCGAGCATCACAATTCGTCCGTTAACAGTTATCTCGCCACTGTCCAGGTTTAATTTGCTTAAATTGAGCATATCTCCTCTTATTATAAGAATCCCCTTTGATGTGTGAAGCACAATTTCCTCTTCGTTGTAGCTTTCTGCATTTTCAACACCCGAGATGCTTATTTTTGAACGATTTTCCATTATGATGTTGTGAGGCAGGTCTGCTCTCATATTTTTTAATCCGGTTTTATTTTCCATAAAAAAACCTCCTTATATATTTTCAAATCTTATAAAAATATATGCGGAGGTTTGTCTTTTATTACATATTAAAAATTACTGAAGCTGCTTATACATATACTGTGCGTCGCCTTTTAAAACATGTTCAGCAATAGAAATTATTTCTGCCTTAAATGTTCTTTCGCCAAAGGTAACCTCGATTATATCGCCTTCCTTAACCTGACTCGATGCCTTTGCCACCTTTCCGTTAAGGCTCACTTTACCCTGGTCGCATGCTTCAGATGCTACTGTTCTTCGTTTAATTATTCTCGATACCTTAAGATATTTGTCAAGTCTCATTTTATCACCTTATAACCTTTAATTTTTTGCATATTTTCGTTAGCAGTTCTGCTTTTGGCAAAAGTGCAATATCTTCTTCGTTTATTCCTTTAACTGCAACAATCATAATGGCGTAGGTAATAGCCCCCATAACTATTGGAAGTGTCGCAGCCATAATTCTTCCTAAGCTCAAACACAAAGGTGCGGCAAAATAAAGCACGATTCCCATTGCCAAAGCAGAAATTCCAGGTTTCACAATAAGCTCGGAGATGGGCAGCTTTAGTTTCAGCTTTCTTGTTATTGCAATAATGTTTAAAACAAGGATTATTCCATAGCAGGTTGTTGTTCCGATTGGTGCACCATTTATATTGATTTTTGGGTTTGCCACTAAAAAGAAGTTTATAAGAATCTTTGCAGTTCCGCCAATGAGCATATTCATAACGGGTATCATTTCATTTCCTGTTGCCTGGAGTATTGCATTTGTAACAAGCACCAGAGAAACAAAAACAATTGCCACCGAAAGAATTGAAAGGGTAGATGTTGCATTTATGTTGTTATATACAAGGGCTAAAATAGGCTTTGAAAGCATAGACATTCCCACAGCACAAGGAAGCGCAAAAAGAACTGTTATCTTAAGACTTTTGCTTGTTGTGTGTGAGGCTGTTTTAAAGTCTTTAACAGCATAAGCTGATGCAATAGCAGGAACAATGCTCACCGTTATAGCATTTATAAGAGTGGGGGGCAGGTTAAAAAGAGGAATTGCATAGCCCGAATATGAGCCCCATAGCTTGTTTGCTTCCTCATGGGTAAATGCACCCAAAACCTGAAGTCTTCGCATTATCATAGCTGTGTCTATAAGAGATGTAAGTGAAAAAACCGATGCACCGATTGTAATTGGTACTGCAATTTTAACAAGGTTTTTTAAGATTCTTGATTTTGTTTCACTGCCTCTGTCGATTCCATTTAATCTTACGGGTTTGGATTTTTCTTTTTTATAAATTAAAAATAAAACAACAAATCCCATAAGTCCGCCGCAGGAAACACCAAAAACTGCACCTGCCGACGATAATTCCATGCCTTTTTCAATTAAAATATATGCCGCACCAAAGCCTATAATAAGCTTTCCGAGTGCCTCAAAAATTTCTGAAAGTGCGGTTGGCACCATGTTCTGATGCCCCTGAAAATAGCCTCTGTAAGCACTCATTAAAGAAACAAAGAGCATAGCGGGTGCAATCGCCTTTATTCCATAGGCTGCACCTGGGTTTTTTAAAACTGTTCCTGCAAAAAAATCGGCACCAAGGTAAAGAAGCAAAAATCCCGAAATTCCAATTGTTATAAGAAGATTTGTGCTCACAGAAAAAATATTTTTAATTTCATTTGGTCTGTTTTTTGCATAGCTTTCAGAAATCATTTTTGAAATTGCAACCGGAATACCTGCCGTTGCAACAATAAACATCCAGGTGTAAACCTGATATGCTGTTGAAAAATATCCCATACCTTCTTCGCCCAGGATATATGTAAGAGGTATTTTAAAAATAGCTCCTATAAGCTTAACAACAATATTTGCAATAAGGAGTATGATTGCTCCGTGCATAAAGGTTGCGGAGCTGTTATTATGTTCGTTCAATCTGTTTACCCTCCCAAAATAAATACATAATTAAATATCTTATTGTTAGTATATCATATTATTTCCAAAAAAGAAATATTATTTTATTAAGTTTTATTCCGGAGGTAAAAATTGAAAAAGAAAATATTTATATCCAAAGTATTTGGAATGTCTTTTGTGATGCTTCTTCTAAATATTTCGGGCATTTGCTACAATATTTTTATGTCGGCAAAGGTGGGTGCCGAGGGAATAGGAATGTTTCATCTTGTAATGAGCGTGTATTCTCTTTTTCTCACTATATCTGTTTCGGGCATATCTCTCACAGCCACAAGGCTTATATCCGATATGCCGTCTTCGCTTGCGGTAAAATGTGCTGATTCGGTTGTTGTAAAATGTATAAAGCTTATTTTTATCCCCGCATCTTTTGCGTTTTTTATTCTTTATTTTGGTGCAGATGTTATTTCTCAAAAAATTCTTTCTAATCCTGATTGTGCCGTATGTTTAAAGCTTTTGTCGCCCAGTCTTTTGTTTTCGGCTGTGTCATCTGTAATAAACGGTTATTTCACAGCCTTTGGCAAGGTAGGTTCCATAAGTCTTGGCAAAATCTTTTCCGAGGGAGGAATATGGATAACCGCCCTTTGCCTTTTAAATATTTTTTCGGGTGGAAAGGCATATATGGCAGTTGTTATGGCACTTTGCACGGGCACTTTTGCCGAATGTATGTGGAATATATACCTTTGGCGTAAAAACAGAAACTTTCTTTATTGCACAGGTGGGGCAAGTAATAGCGAAATAATAAGGCTTTGTGCCCCCATAGCTCTTGGCTCATATTTAAGAATGGGGCTTTTAAGCTTAGAAAACCTTTTAATTCCATCAATGCTTGCTCAATATGGCGAAAAAAACCCTTTGGCTTCTTATGGAATAGTAAAGGGAATGACTCTTTCGGTTTTAATGTTTCCAACCGTTTTTATCTCGGCATTTAATCTTTTAATAGTTCCCGAAATTGCCCGCAGAAGAAGTAAAGGCTATAAAAACGGTATAAAATATATATCCTCTCTTTCACTTCAATATGTTCTCGGTTTTGCATTTTTGATTTGTGCAATATTTTTTAAATGGCATAGTGAAATTGCAGAAACGTTTTTTAAAGAAGCCGCCTCAGGAGTGTACCTTGGATATTTCTTTCTTTTTCCAATTTTTATATTTTGTGATTCTGTGGTAGATTCTATCTTAAAAGGTATGGATTGCCAGCTCACATCATTAAAAATAAATATTATAGATTCACTGTGCAGGGTAATATCTGTTTTTATTTTTGTTCCGCGGTTTGGAATGATAGCATACATAGGTATAATGTATTTAAGCGAAATTATAAATTTACTCTTTAGCTTTATAAAACTTAAAAAAGTGTCGCAGCTTAAATTCCCCTTTAAAAAAGGAATTCTCATTCCTTTTTTATCGGCAGTCAGCTCACTTTTTGCAGCTGGTTTGTTTTCGTTTGTGGGTGTGTGGTCAGGCATTTGTATGATGTGCGGTTTTTATATTATTTTTCATCATCTTTATTCAAAGATTATATAAAAAGAGGTGTAAAAGTGAATTGACTTTTTACACCTCATTTCAATATTTTTTATCTTTCAATAATGAGCGGCTGAATCTGTCTTCCTTCAAGTGCTTCCTCTAAGGTGCCTGCAATTTTTGTCATATCAGCCACCAGAGAATTTGGCTTGCCTTTGGGATCGTCCTGACCAAAGGGAACAAAATAAATATTTGCCTTATTTAAAAGAGTGCCTATATTTTTTGCACTTGAGCCAAGCCCGTCGTTTGTAGAAACTGCAATAATCACAGGGGCATTATTTCTTAGTGTTGCCTTTGCAGCCATTGCCACGCAGGAATCTGTTATTCCATTTGCCATTTTAGAAATGGTATTACCCGTACACGGTGCAATAATAAGAGCATCAAGAAGATTTTTTGGCCCTATGGGTTCTGCGTCTTTTATTGTGTGAATAATATCCCTTTGCGATAAATCTTTAAATTTCTCAATGAATTCCTCTGCTTTTCCAAATCGGGTGTCTGTGTTCCACACCATTTCCGACATTATAGGAACAAGCATGGCACCCTTTTGTCTTAAGGTTTCTATCTCTTTCATAACCTTTGAAAAGGTACAAAATGACCCTGTCATTGCAAAGCCTATTCTGAGTCCGTCAAAAGTCATCCTAAAGCACCCTTTCCCTTTTCCAGCAGTATTGCTGAAATTACTTTTTTAATTATTTCCGCCGCGGAATACGGGCTGTATTTTCCCGGTAGTCCCGGCAGAAAACGATAGCATAAATTGGTTTTGAGGGCATCTTCGGCAATACCGCCCGGGGCGGAGGCGATATCAATAAACAGGGTAGAGGGCAAAATGCGATCTACTTCTGACTTGCCGAAAATACCAAAGGGAACGGTGTTGAATATTATATCATAATTACCGCATCTTTGTTTGAGATTAGTTAAATTAAAGGCTTCAAAACCCAAACTCTGTGCATGGGAAATATCTTTTGCACTTCTGGCAAAAATATGAACTTTTGCTTTTAATGCTGCTAAATCCAGGGCAAGTGCTCTTGCACATTTTCCAAAACCTGTTACCATGCAGCTTGCACCTGCAAGTGTTTTAGAGCTTTCTTTCATAGCCGCTTCAATTGCACCTTCTGCCGTTGGAACTGAATTTAAAAAAGCAAAGTCTTCTCTTTCGGCATAATCTGTTATAAAAGGATATTTTTTTGCCAAATCCTTGCTTATTTTACCTCCGCATACCACAGAGTCTTTTTTTGCAAAGGATAAAATATCATCAATATAAACACATTCGCTTCCATAAGGAGTGCTTATGGTAATACCGTCAAAGCTTGCAGGCAGCGGTAAAACAATTATATCACAGAGTGAGGCTGTTTTTTTAATATCTTTGCACCTGTCTATATTATCCGAAAACACAATCTCCTCGTCAAAACCGCACACGCTTACTTTAAACCCATTTTTTTCATATATTTCAGCCAGAAAGATATTTCTTTTATCTCCCCCTGCAATAAGAATATGATTCATTAACCTCATTCCCTTCAGTTTCATAATATGCAAAAATATATGTGAGGTTACATAAACTACCGTTAAATTCAATGTTAAATTATCGGTGCTTTTAATTTTTTACAGACGAAAAAATTACCTAAAATTCTTGCTATTACCTTCTTTATGTGATATATTATAAGTCGTAAAAAGGAAGGGGAGTAATCATATGTATAAAATAGGTTTGTCATCATCAGGTAAGGTAATATGCGAAGAGCTTTTTGAAAGCTATCAGAAAGCAGGTATTTACGGTATGGAAGTTACCGGCCTTTATGAGAATCAGATTAATTATGATTTTAATAACATAAAGAAAATGGCAGATAGCTTCGGTGTTAAGCTATGGAGCCATCATCTTCCTTTTAAACCATTTGATTTAATTGACTTAGCCGATAGAAAGCTTTGTAAAAACACTGTTAAAATAATGGGCGAATTAATTAAAAAATCAGGTAGTGCGGGAATAGATAAATTTGTTGTTCATTCAAGCGGTATTGTTAAAAGAGATCTTCTTTCCAAAGAAGAGATTCACGATAAAATGGAATGTGCCAAAGAAAGTCTGGCAGATCTTGCAGAAATTGCACACGCTGCCGGAGGAAATGTGTGCGTTGAAAATCTGCCACCTATTTGTTTGCCCACAAGTGTAGAAGAGGTAAGAGAACTTGTAAGTGCCGACGATAGATTAAGAGTATGTGTTGACACAAATCACATGCTTGAAGGCACTCCTGTGGACTTTATAAAAGGTCTTGCTGATAGGCTCGTAACACTTCATATTTCCGATTTTGACTTTGAAAACGAACGCCACTGGATGCCGGGCCGTGGAGTAATAAACTGGCAGGAAGTGTATGCTACATTAAAAGAAGTTAATTATAGCGGTATATGGCTTTATGAAATAGGTCCCAAATCAGGCGATCGAATTTATGAATGTAAAGATTTTGTACAAAATGCAAATGATATTTTTGAAAATAAAGAATTAGGTCTTTACGGAATTAAAAATCCCGAAAAATAAAGGTGAAAATATGAACATTGCAGTGCTCGATGCCTCAACTCTTGGCGATGATTTAAATCTTTCTGTTTTTGAGAAAGTGGGAAATGTTAAAATATATCCTTTAACATCTGCCGATGAACTTGAAAGCCACACCCAAGATGCAGATATTATAGTTTTAAATAAAGTTAAAATAAATGAGGAAACTCTCCCCAATCCCAATAAGATAAAGCTTATTTGTATTGCCGCAACGGGCTTTGATAATGTAAGCTTAGACTATTGCAAAAAACACGGTATTGCTCTTTGCAATGTAAAGGGGTATAGCACAAATTCAGTAGCTCAGGTAACAGTGGCAATGGCACTTAGTTTAAGCTGCAATCTTCCCCAGTATAATGAGTTTGTAAAAGATAGGAGCTATTCTAAAAGCGGAATTCAAAACCGACTTACTCCTGTTTATCACGAGCTTTTCGGCAAAAAGTGGGGGCTTGTGGGCTGCGGAGGTATTGGCTCAAAGGTTGCCCAGGTTGCAAAAGCTCTTGGTTGTGAAATTTGCGTTTGCAAAAAAACACCTCACGCGGAATACGAAAATAAAGATATAGATTCTCTTATGAGGGATTGTGATATAATTTCTGTCCACACCCCTCTTAACGAAGAAACAAAAAATCTTATAAATCGTCAAAGAATTTTCTCTATGAAGAAAAATGCCATATTCATAAATGTTGCCCGCGGCGGGGTTGCCGATGAAGAAGCTCTTGCCGATGCAATAGAGGAGGGAGCAATTGCAGGGCTTGGGATTGATGTGTATTCGGTGGAGCCTTTCTCCGAAAATCACCCCTATACAAGAATAATGCACCTTAAAAATGTTTGCCTCACACCTCACATGGCGTGGGGGGCCTATGAATCAAGGCAAAGGTGTATGGAAGAAATCGTATTAAACATAAAAGCCTTTAATAATGGCGAAAAAAGGAACAGGATAGTGTAATTATGCTCTTTGATACTCACGCACATTTAAATGACGAAAGATTTGACGGTGAAAGAGACGAACTTATTTTATCTCTTCAAAATAGCGGGGTTGGGGCATACTGCGAAATTGGTTACGATGTAGAAAGTTCAAAAAAAGCTGTGCTTTTAGCAGAAAAATATTACTTTGTTTATGCCGCCTGCGGAGTTCACCCCCATGATACCCAGAATCTTTGTGAGGAAGATATGAATAGCTTAAAAGAGCTTTTAAAAAGTCCCAAGGCTGTTGCACTTGGTGAAATCGGGCTTGATTATTATTATGATAATTCCCAAAGAGACAAACAGAAAAAGTGGTTTGACCGTCAGCTAAAACTCGCCTGCGAAATAAACAAACCCGTTGTTATTCATACCCGCGATGCAATGGCACACACCATAGACATTTTAAAAGCGAACAGAGATAACGCGGGAATTATACATTGTTATAGCGGAAGCAAAGAATCGGCAAAAATCCTTCTTGATATGGGGTATTATATTTCCTTTGCAGGACCACTGACCTTTAAAAATGCAAGTACCGCTCTTGAAGTTGCAAAATATGTTCCTGATGACCGATTCCTCATAGAAACGGATAGCCCATACCTTTCCCCTATTCCATATAGAGGTAAACGAAACTGCCCTATATATGTGGCAGAGGTTGCAAAAAAAATTGCCGAAATAAAAGGCAAAAGCTTTGAAGAAATAGAAAGTTTAAGCTTTGAAAATGCAAAAAAAGCTTATCGTATAAAGTAATTTTGTATAAAATATATAATAGTAATTTATATATTTTGGTGTTATAATTAAAAAACACAGAGCAGAAATTGAGCGTTAAGTGATGAGGAATGGGAGTAGAGTCCTCATACGAAAAGTCCCTGGGGCTTGCGGTTCAGTTTCCCATCCGCTGCTACATAAAAAATATGCGTTTAAACTATAACTCCCAACATAGCATAATGTGGCAATGTAGGGAGTTATTTTTTGTTGTTAAAAACACTCAACGAAGAAAGGGGATTTTTTTATGTCTGATGTAATTTTTCTTGTTTTAAAGGTTATTATTATTTCGCTCTTTGCAATGTATGTGGGCAAAAAAACAGGGCTTTTTTCTCTTGGCACTATAACCTCAGCAATTGTTTTAATAGTTTTGGCTTTTCCGCCATAATTACTGCGGAAAGGCTTTTTACTTTATATCCTTTTTCTTTTATTAAAAGTATAACTTTATCTAAAAGTTTCATACTGTCTGCATTTTTATACGCGGGGTCAGTATCGGGGAAG
>JAGBXL010000040.1 GCA_017629325.1 Clostridia bacterium
GTAACCCATAACTTCCATACCGAGAGCTTGAGCCAAATTTGCAACCTTTGCACCAATTGCACCTAAACCTACAACACCAAGCTTTTTGCCGTAGATTTCGGGGCCTGCAAAAGCACTTTTGCCTTTTTCAACAAGTGTGCCCACATTGTCGCCTTCACCTTTGAGTGTTTTTGCCCAGATAACAGAATCGGTAATCTTTCTAGATGCAAGCATCAAGCCTGCAATTGTTAATTCTGCAACGGCATTAGCATTTGCACCAGGAGTATTGAAAACAACTATACCCTTTTCGCTGCATTTGTCTATTGGAATGTTATTAACTCCGGCACCTGCTCTTGCAACACACTTTAAACTTTCGGGAAGGTCCATGTCGTGCATTTTAAAGCTTCTTAAGATTATGGCATCGGGATTTTTAACTTCGTCGGTTACTGTGAATAAATCAGTATCTAAATTATCAAGACCGCATTTTGCAATCTTATTAAGTGTTAAAACTTCATACATAGGATTTGCCTCCCGTTTTTATTTGTTTTCAGCTTCAAATTTTTTCATAAAGTCAACAAGTGCCTGAACACCCTCAATTGGCATAGCATTGTAGATGCTTGCTCTCATACCGCCAACTGAACGGTGGCCTTTTAAATTAACAAAGCCTGCAGCTGTGGCTTCTTTTATAAATTTGGCATTTAATTCGTCATTACCTGTTACAAAAGGAACATTCATAAGTGAACGGTGTTTTGGATTAGCAACTGTTGCACTGAACATTTCGCTTTCGTCAAGATAAGAATAAAGAATTTCGGCTTTTTTGAGGTTTGTTTTGTGCATTGCTTCAATACCGCCGTTTTCTTTTAACCACTCACAAACAAGCTTGCAAATGTAGATAGCATAGGTTGGAGGTGTGTTAAACATTGAGCCGTTTTCTGAATGTGTTTCGTAGTTAAACATTGTGGGGCAGATATCCATTGCATTTCCAATGAGGTCTTCACGGATAATAACAACTGTCAGTCCTGCAGGGCCCATGTTTTTCTGTGCACCTGCATAAATCATGCCATATTTTGAAACATCAACGGGCTCTGAAAGTATGCTTGAGCTCATATCGGCAATAAGGGGAACATCGCCTGTGTCGAGTGGGCCTTCAAATTTTGTTCCATAGATTGTGTTGTTGTGGGTGATGTGAACAAAATCTGCATCAGGAGAAAACATAGATTTATCAATTTGGGGAATATAGTTAAAGGTTTTATCATCGGAAGAAGCAATGATTTTTGCTTCGCCATATCTTGCAGCTTCCTTCTGTGCCTTTTTAGCCCACATACCTGTTAAAATAAAGTCGGCTTTTTTGTTTTTGCCGTAAAGGTTTAAGGGAATCATGGCAAACTGGCTTGAAGCACCGCCCTGAAGGAATAAAACCTTGTAGTTATCGGGGATAGATAAAATTTCGCGAAGTAAAGCTTCGCAATCGTCAATAATTTTCTGGTAGTCGGAAGATCGATGACTCATCTCCATTACCGACATACCTGAGGAACCATAGCAAACAAGCTCTGCCTGTGCTTTTTCCAAAACAGGAAGTGGAAGTGCAGACGGGCCTGCTGAAAAATTAAATACTCTGTTCATTATAATCTTCCTTTCAAAAAGTTTAATTACCATTCATTATAGAACATATGGTTGAATTAGTCAATACTCAAGGGAACTTTGGTTGATAAAAATTATTTGGTGTTTTTTGTTTGTTTTTGTATAAGTTTATAAACTGTAATAAATTTCCTCCAAAAAAATATAATATAAGAGATAATACAATGGGAAGTGATAGCTTGAAATATAAACGCAATAGAAAGAGTGCTTCTAAATATATTTATTTTTCGGAAGAACGAAACAGAATTAAAAAATGCAAAAAATCCAAATTAAAAATAAAGCTTTCGGCAGCCTGTATTTTTACTCTTATTATATTTTCAGCGTCGAAATTTTCGGGCATAAATTCTAATGATATCAAAAGTGTTTTTACCAAAAGCCCTGGTGGAATATCTAAAAAGGCAGAGCTTTTTTTAGGTGAAACAATAAAAACGCTTGCAGATTTATGTTCCCCTGTTTTTATGCCTCAAAAAGATAAAAAAACAGATGCCGTTGCGGTTGCCGAAAAAGTTTCTGCTTCAGATGGCAACCAAACAGTTAGCCCACAGATGCCAAAAGAAGAAGCCTTTGTTTTTTCGCCATCAAACCCCTGCCCAGGTAGAATTTCTTCGGAATTTGGCGAAAGGGTGCACCCTTTAAATAACACCGCCACCTTTCATAACGGAATAGACATTGCAGCAGAGGGCGGCACACAAATCCGTGCTGCCTTTGATGGAACAGTTATAACAAGCGAATATAACGAATTTTCGGGAAACTATATTGTTATAGACCATTCAAACGGCTACACCTCATCTTATGCACACCTTAGAGAATGTGTTTCAAAAAAAGGCGACATAGTTAAAAAAGGGCAGCTGATTGGCTACATGGGTGCAACAGGGAATGCAACAGGACCTCACCTGCATTTTGAAATAAGGCTTAATGGCACCCCCCTTAACCCAATGGAGCTTATAAAAGCAGGCTGAGCCTGCACCCATATCGCGTGCCAAAACTCATTAACATACATTCCCGCGAACAAGAAAAGCGGCTTCGCCGCACCGCCTTTGGTGGAAGTGCGGAGCTATAACCGCTTTTCTTAAGCCATGTGCATTTTTGAAAAGCAGTAGGCTTTTCAAAAAATCTTGCACGGCAATACAATCAAAGTTTTTTACTGTATAGAAACGAAGTTTCCTATACAGTAAAAAAAGAGCAAATTCCTGTATTATAAAATAATAAAGGTGATAGTATAAATATTTCATTTAAATTAAGCAAATGGATTTGCCTTTGCGTGTTTTTTTCCTGCCTGTTTTATAGAACACAGGAGCTTTTTTTAGTGTATCTTGCCACGCTTCTTCACGAAATAGCTCACCTTATTATGTGCGTTTATTTAAAAGAAAAGCCAAAAGAAATCTGCCTTGGAATTTTCGGTGCGGTTTTAAAAACCGAATATGTTGAAAACTCTAAAAATAAATTTCTTATATCATTGGCAGGCCCTCTTATGAGCCTCATAGTATTTATATATATGTGTGCCTTTGGTTTTTTGTTTTCCATAAATAATTTCAGCTACCGCTTTTTTGCAATCTGTAATTTTTCTGTGGGATCCATTAACCTTCTGCCTCTTTCGCCCCTCGATGGCGGAGCAATGCTTAAAGCCTTTTTTATAAGGCATAGCGGAATTATCGGCGGAAGCAAAATATATATGATGCTTTCATCCGTTTTTTGCTTTGCCTTTTTTATTTGCAATTTTTATTTGATTGCTTCGGGGCTTTTTAACCCCAGTCTTTTTATGTTTCTTATTTTTTCTCTTTGGGGAATAAGGTTTGAAAAGCTTTGCAGCCTGCGGGAGAAAAACACCGTGCTTTCAGGAAGATTTAAACCAAAGAAAAAACTAAAGTTTATTTTCTGCGATTGGGAAAGCGAGCTTATGGGCCTTGCCAAGCACATAGGAGGAGACTATACCCTCCTTATTGCCGCATTTAGCGGAGAAAGATTTTACGGTGAATTAAATCAGTTTGAAATAACCGACGGAATACAGAAATACGGGGCACTTTGCACAGTGAAAGACTACATAGAAAAAAGGGCCAGAATCTAAAAATATAAAATCCGGGGAATGTTTGGTGAAGATAAGGTCAATAAACTTATAGAATATCTCCCAAAATTTAGATAATTATACTGAAAACTGACAATGCGATATTGTCAGTTTTTTGTGTTTATGTTATAATCAATGCATAAATAATATTATCATACTCTCAGATTACAAATGAAGGTGGGGTATTATATGAGTTATATTGGTATTATAACAACAATTTTGTCGCATATTGTTGCGGCTTTATATATGCAAAAAACTAAGTATAATAAATCTGTTACGGCTTTCTTTTGGGGAATATATGCAATTATTTCCCTGTTTGTTATGCTTTTTCAAAAAAATATTGCCGTGGGATTTTTCATTATGTTATTTTTGCAGGCAATTATCTTTTATATAACGGCATTAGGTTCTTTTGGCGAAAAAACCTTTCTTCTTCTTACATACGCCAACTCATTTTGCATTTGTATTGGTGTGAATCTGATTTTATCAGCTTTTTCGCATTTGCAATTCTATGCAATCGTATCGGTTATAATAATGCACTTGTTTTTATATAAAGTCCTGATGCCCATTTACAAAAAATCCAGAATATTTCTTTCTTCGGGCTGGTGGAAGCTTAATATCGTATTAATTTTCTTTTTAATTCAATTTTTAAACCAATATGCTTTTAATATTGTTAATAGAAGCAGTGCACATAATTTAATTTTTGATTTTGCCATTTTCAGTACCATTTTTTATTTAGTCCTGATTTTAATTTTTGATTCAGTAAAAGATGTTGCAGAAATGAATAAAAAGTCATACGAAAATGACAGACTGAAAAATATTGCCTATACAGATGCTTTAACAAATATGAAAAACAGAGCAGCATATATGAAATTTGCCAGAAAACAAATGTTAAAACACAGAAAGAACAAAAAGTTAAATATTATACTGGTTATAATGGATATTGATGGGTTTAAAAAAATCAATGATACAAAAGGACACGCTGCAGGAGATAAAATATTAAAACAGGTTGCTGCTGTTATTACCAGACATTGTGAACTTATTAAATGTAAAAGCTTCAGAATTGGCGGCGATGAGTTTGTTTTGCTGCTGGAAAACAAACAAATATCTGACGCAGAAAATTTGGCAGATAGAATAAATGAAGAATTATTTAACCTGAATAATATTACCCTTACTCACGGCATGCAAAAGGTGAATTTTAATGATGAAAAACCCTTTGATGTTGCCTTTGAAAAGGCTGATGCACTTATGTATGCAAAGAAGCATCAAATGGGGATTAGTGAGTAAAGCTCAACAGTTTAATTTAATAATAAAAACTGACGGCATAAAGTGTTGTCAGTTTTTTGTTTTTGTGATAAAATTGTAATAATATAAAACACAATCTGCGTGAGGTACAAAAATGAAACAAAGATTTTTAAGCTTAATATCTGTCATTTTGGCTCTGTGCATTTTAACAGGGTGCCTAAGCTCACCCACATTGCCAGAAAAAAGCATTGTTTCCTCGTCAACTCTCCCCGATTTTTCGGGAACAGCCTACATTGAATTAAATGGAAATGTGCCATATTTTTCGCCCGATGATTACCCAAAAGAAAGCTTTGAAGAATATAGCGAGCTGGATTCTTTGGGCAGGTGCGGAGTGTGCGTTGCAAATATAGGTCCCGATTTAATGCCAACTGAGGAAAGAGGCTACATAGGCTCTGTTAAGCCCAGCGGCTGGCATAGTGTTAAATACGATTTTATAGACGGGAAATATTTATATAACCGCTGCCATTTAATAGGCTATCAGCTTTCGGGTGAAAATGCCAACGAAAGAAATCTTATAACAGGCACAAGATTTTTAAATATTGAGGGTATGCTCCCCTTTGAAAATATGATAGCACAGTATGTTAGAGCAACTAAAAACCATGTGCTTTTAAGAGTTACACCCGATTTTCACGAAGACGAGCTTCTGGCAAGAGGGGTTATAATGGAGGCAATGTCGGTTGAAGATAAGGGCGAAGGAATTTTATTTAATGTGTATTGCTACAATGCGCAAAAAGGTGTTATAATAGACTATGAAACTGGAGAAAGCTATGAAGAATTTAAGGAAATAGCCTTCCCCGAAGAATATGGAAATAATAAAAAACAGGAATATATTCTTAATAAAAATTCCAAAAAAATTCACTACCCCTCCTGCACAGGTGCAAAAAACACAAGTGAAAAAAACAAGGAGTATTACAGCGGATTTTTAAAGGATTTAAAAGATAATGGCTACCTGCCATGCGGAATATGCAAACCGCAATAAAGGAGAAATATATGATTCTTAAAAAACAAATAGAAAACATTCTTCCCTTTGTGGAAAAACCCGCCCGCTACACAGGCGGAGAATTAAACAGCGTGTGCAAAACCTTAAACGATGATATGGTAAGGTTTGCTTTTTGCTTTGCCGACCTTTATGAAATCGGCATGAGCCATTTAGGAATGAAAATACTCTATTCTCTTTTAAACGAAAGAGAAGATGTGTGGTGCGAAAGAGTTTTTGCACCCTGGATTGATATGGAAGAGCAAATGAGGAAAAATAACATTCCTCTCTATGCCTTAGAGAGCATGGACCCAATTTCTGATTTTGATTTTGTGGGCTTTACTCTTCAGTATGAAATGTGCTACACAAACATATTAAATATGCTTGATTTGGCAAACATTCCTCTTTTATCAAGCCAAAGAAAAGAGGGTATGCCCTTTGTTTGCGTGGGCGGACCTTGTGCATACAGTGCCGAAGCTCTTGCCGACTTTGTTGATTTTTATATTTTAGGCGAGGGTGAAGAAGTTAATCTTGAAATTATAGATGCCTATAAAGAGTGGAAAAAGGAAAAAGGCACAAGATTAGATTTCCTCAAAAAAATAGCAAAAATAGAGGGTGTTTATGTTCCCTCTTTCTATGATATCAGCTATAATGCCGACGGAACTATAAACAAAATAGAGCCCAAATACGATTTTGTTCCCAAAAAGGTTAAAAAAAGAATAATTGCTAACTTAGACAAAGTTTACTACCCAGAAAAGATAGTTGTTCCCTTTATTGAAATTGTTCACGACAGAATTATGCTCGAGGTTTTCAGAGGCTGTATAAGAGGCTGCAGATTTTGCCAGGCAGGAATGATATATCGCCCTGTTAGAGAAAAAAAGGCAGGCACACTAATAGAGAGTGCCCAAAAACTCATTGATTCAACAGGCTACGAAGAAATAAGCCTTTCTTCCCTTTCAACAAGCGACTATACATGCCTTAGGGAATTTACAGATGGTCTTTTGGAAATTACCGAAAAAGAAAATATTTCTCTTTCACTTCCGTCATTAAGGCTCGATTCATTCTCAATGGAATTAATGGAAAAAGTTCAAAAGGTAAGAAAAAGCTCACTCACCTTTGCACCTGAGGCAGGCACCCAGAGAATGAGAGATGTTATAAATAAAAATATAACCGAAGAAAACCTTTTATCCAGTGCTAAAATGGCATTTGAAGGTGGATACAGCTCCATAAAGCTCTATTTTATGATAGGTCTTCCGTTTGAAGAAATCGAAGATGTGTGCGGAATTGCCGACCTTTCCAAAAAGGTTGTGTATCAGTATTTAAGCGTTCCAAAAGAAAAAAGAGCACCGGGGCTTAGAATAACCACCTCTGTTGCATCTTTTGTGCCAAAGGCGTTCACTCCTTTCCAGTGGGCAAAGCAAGATGATAACGAAACCCTAAGGAAAAAACAGCTTGCCCTTAAAGAAGCCATGAACGATAAAAGAGTTAAATATAATTACCACGAAGCACCCGTAAGTGTTTTGGAAGGTGTGTTTGCAAGAGGCGACCGAAATTTAAGCAAAGTTCTTTTAGAAGCTCATAGGCTGGGAATTAAATTTGACGGCTGGAGCGACCAGTTCTCCATGGAAAAATGGGAAGAAGCCATTAAAAATTGCGGCATAGAAAAAGAATTCTACACCCGCCAAAGAAGTTTTGAAGAAATTCTCCCCTGGGATATGATAGATGTTGGCGTTACAAAGGAATTTTTAATCTCCGAAGCCAAAAAAGCCCAAATGGCAGTTACCACACCAAACTGCCGTGAAAAATGTTCTAACTGCGGAGCAGCTTGCTTTAAAGGAGGGGTATGCTTTGAGCCAAGAAAATAGATTTATTTATAGGGTTAAATACACAAAGGGCGACAGAGTTAAATATATCTCTCACCTCGACTTTTTGCGCTCAGTAAACCGAAGCTTTAAAAGAGGGAAAATCCCCGTTAAATATTCAAACGGCTTTAATCCCCATGTGCTTTTAAATATTGCTCTGCCCTGCCCTGTTGGAGTTAGCAGTGTTTGTGAGCTTTTAGATATTGAGCTTTATGAAAAAATGGAGCCATGCGAAATTAAAAAAAGGCTCTCTCTTTCTCTTCCCGCGGGTATCGAAGCAATAGATGTTTGGGAAAGAGGGGAAGACAGCGACTTTTTTGAAATTTCATCTGCTCTCTATAAGGTAGATTTTTCTTCTGCAAAACAAATAGACATTCAAAAATTTATTGATGAGCCTCTTATTATGATAGAGAAAAAATCTAAAAGAGGCATGAAAGAAGTTAATATAAAAGACTTTGTAAGAGATATGAAATTTGGCTGTGAGGGCGATTTAAAATATAGCCTGAGCGTAATAATAGATGCAGGAGCTAAAAGCAATTTAAAGCCCGAGCTTTTATTAAATGCAATGGCAAAATATTTTGAAACAGAGTTTAAAGATATACTCACAGAGCGAAAAGAGATTTACTTTAACTAAAACTTTACAATTATTATTTGTAGAGTGCTTGCCGATGGCAAGCACTCTGTCCGCCAAAGCCTGCAA
>JAGBXL010000041.1 GCA_017629325.1 Clostridia bacterium
AGTATATATCTATTTACAGGAATTGTCAATAAGATATATATTTATTAAAATATACCAAGAGGTGAGTTTAGGATAAAAATTACACTGGAATCTGCCCTAAAGAATTATAATATTTCAAGATACGAATTGGCAAAACGAACCGGTATTCGATATCATGTAATTGATAATTATTACAAAAACAAAGTAATTAGGTATGATAGCTTTGTTTTAGATAAAATATGCACTGCATTAGATTGCAGAATTGAAGATATTATTAAATTCGATAAAGAATAGTACCCTATTAAAATTTAAAACAAGGTGCTGTTCTTTTTTTGTTTTTGTAGAGATGAGATAAAAAAGATGGATTTAGCAAAAAAAATAGTACTGAATTTCTTCAGTACTATTTTTTTAAGCTGTTGAGCAGACTTGAACTGCCGACCTCTTCCTTACCAAGGAAGTGCTCTACCTGCTGAGCTACAACAGCACATCTCACAGGAAAATATTATATCAAATAATATTATATTTGTCAAGAACTTTTAAAGAAAAATCGTTTAAAAAGACTGCGGAAATTCCGCAGTCTTTTTGAATTTTATTATTTTGTTTCCATATAATCTTCTGCGTGAATGATTGGTGTTACAACCTCAACATTCTGATATACAGGAAGACCTGTACCTGCAGGGATAAGTTTACCGATGATAACGTTTTCTTTAAGACCAATGAGTGGATCTTTTTTGCCTTTAATGGCTGCATCGGTGAGAACTCTGGTTGTTTCCTGGAAGGATGCAGCAGAGAGGAATGAATCTGTTGCAAGTGCTGTTTTGGTGATACCAAGAAGCACGGGCTTGCTGGTGGGCTCTTGTTTGCCCTCTTGAGCCATTTTTTCGCAAACTTCTTCAAATTCACTGCGATCAACCATTGAACCAATTAAAAGATCACTATTGCCAGGATCTTCTATTTTAACTTTTCTTATCATCTGACGAACGATAACTTCAATATGCTTATCGTTGATATCAATACCCTGGAGACGATATACTCTCTGTACCTCACGTGTGAGATAGTCTGTTACAGCAGTTAAGCCTGCCTGTGCAGAAATCTTACCTTTAATAACCAAGAGATCCTGTGGATAAATTGAGCCTTCGGTAAGTTCATCACCGGCTTTAACTTCCTGACCATCTGTAACTTTAAGACGAGAACCATAAGGAATGAGGTAGTTATTTGTGATACCATTTTCGTCGGTAATAACAACTTCTCTTTTCTTTTTGTTTTCTTCTATCTTAACTGTACCGTCTTCGTTTGCAAGAATAGCAACACCTTTTGGCTTACGTGCTTCAAAGAGTTCTTCAACTCTGGGAAGACCCTGTGTGATATCATCACCCGCAACACCACCGGTGTGGAATGTTCTCATTGTAAGCTGTGTACCGGGTTCACCGATAGACTGAGCTGCTATGATACCAACTGCTTCGCCGGCATTAACAAGCTGTGCTGTTGAGAGGTTGGAGCCGTAACATTTTGCACAAACACCTATGCGTGCCTTACATGTGAGTATGCTGCGGATTTCAACTTCTTCTATGCCTGCTTCAACAATTTGTTTTGCTATATCTTCGTTTATAAGGTCATCGGCTTTAACTATTACTTCGCCTGTTTTGGGATTAACAACATCTTTAAGTGATACTCTGCCGTTGAGTCTGTCTTTAAGGCCTTCAATAACTTCGTTACCGTCGGTAATTGCTCTAACAGCAACACCTGTTTTAATACCACAATCTTCTTCACGAATGATAACATCCTGAGATACATCAACAAGTCTTCTTGTAAGATAACCAGAGTCGGCTGTACGAAGAGCTGTATCGGCAAGACCTTTTCTGGTACCGTGAGATGAAATGAAGTATTCTAAAACATTAAGACCTTCGCGGAAGTTAGCCTTGATAGGAATTTCGATTGCACGACCCGAGGTATCAGCCATAAGACCACGCATACCTGCAAGCTGTTTAATCTGATCTTTACTACCACGGGCACCTGATGTTGCCATCATGTAGATGGGGTTATACTGGTCGAGGTTATCAATAAGGTCGTCTGAAATACTGCCAGCGGCTTCGTTCCAGGCTTCAATAACCTTGCCGTATCTTTCTTCATCGGTTATCATACCGCGTTTATACTGTTTTGTGATTTTATCAACCTTCGCTTCGGCAGTATCAAGATGAGACTGCTTTGTTTCGGGGATAATAATATCGGAAACAGAAATTGTGAGAGCACCTTTTGTGGAGAACTTATAACCAAGAGCTTTGATATGGTCGAGAACACCGGCTGTAACTGTGGTGCCATGTTCTTTGATACAGTTATCAAAGATTTTACCAAGACCTTTTTTATCGGCTACAAAGTTCATACCAATTTCAAGGGTAAGGGGTCCTTCAATGCTTCTATCTACAAGACGGATATCCTGTGGAATATTTTCGTTGAAAATAATCTTACCGCAGGTTGCATCAATTATGCCAGACACGGTTTCTCCGTTAATTTCCCTGGTGTTTACAACCTTTATAGGAGCATGGAGACCAAGTGCACCGCCATCATAAGCCATAAGAACTTCGTTGAAGCTTGTGAAGTATTTACCTTCGCCTGGTTCACCAGGGAAGCAGCCTTCTTCTGTGAAGGTGGCTTTTTGTTTGCCTGCAGCTTCGAGTTCCTGGTTTATCCAGTAAAGACCTTTGCCTTTTGTGATGGCTTTTTTATTATTTTTATTAAATTCCTGATTACTGAGATAGCAAACTATATCGCCTTTTTCAAAACCTGAATCACCTGGTTCAAGGATTTTAACTTCCTTGGGTTTGATGATGGTGAGGTAATAACTACCAAGAACCATATCCTGTGTAGGTACGGTTACAGGTTTACCATCCTGAGGTTTAAGAAGGTTATTTGCAGAAAGCATTAAGAATCTTGCTTCTGCCTGTGCTTCGGGTGAAAGAGGAACGTGAACAGCCATCTGGTCGCCGTCGAAGTCGGCATTAAATGCTGTACATACGAGAGGGTGAAGCTTAATAGCTCTGCCTTCAACCAAAACGGGTTCAAACGCCTGAATACCAAGACGGTGAAGCGTGGGGGCACGGTTAAGGAACACGGGGTGTTCTTTGATTACATCCTCTAACATATCCCATACTTCAGGTCTTACTCTTTCTACCATTCTTTTTGCGCTCTTTATGTTGTGGCAAAGACCGTCTTCAACAAGCTTTTTCATTACAAAAGGCTTGAAGAGTTCGAGTGCCATTTCTTTTGGAAGACCGCACTGATATATTTTAAGATTAGGACCAACAACGATAACCGAACGGCCTGAATAGTCTACACGCTTACCGAGAAGGTTCTGACGGAAACGACCTTGCTTACCTTTGAGCATATCGGAAAGGGATTTTAAAGGACGGTTGCCAGGGCCTGTTACGGGGCGGCCGCGTCTGCCGTTATCTATAAGAGCATCAACTGCTTCCTGAAGCATTCTCTTTTCGTTTCTAACGATAATATCGGGTGCTTCAAGCTCTAAAAGTCTTTTTAAACGGTTATTACGGTTTATAACTCTTCTGTAAAGGTCGTTGAGGTCAGATGTTGCAAATCTGCCGCCGTCGAGCTGTACCATAGGTCTTATTTCGGGCGGAATAACAGGAACAACATCCATTACCATCCATTCAGGTCTGTTGCCTGAAAGACGGAATGCTTCAACTACTTCAAGTCTTTTTGCAATACGGATTTTTTTCTGGCCCTGTGAAGCTTCGAGCTCTTCTTTGAGTTCTTTTGAAAGCTCTTCTAAGTCGATTGCCTGAAGGAGTTCTTTAACTGCCTCAGCACCCATACCTGCTTTAAAGCCGTCTCTACCGTATTTTTCGATATATTCTCTGTATTCTTTTTCACCGAGAGTCTGTTTTTCTTCGAGATCTGTCTTACCAGGATCTATTACAACATAAGATGCAAAGTAGAGAATTCTCTCTAAAATTCTGGGAGACATATCTAGTATAAGACCCATACGGCTGGGAATACCTTTGAAATACCAGATGTGAGACACGGGAGCTGCAAGTTCGATATGACCCATACGCTCTCTTCTTACTTTTGAACGTGTTACTTCAACGCCGCATCGGTCGCAGACTATGCCTTTATATCTTATTCTTTTGTATTTACCGCAGTAACACTCCCAGTCTTTTTGAGGTCCGAAAATCTTTTCACAGAAAAGTCCGTCGCGTTCGGGTTTGAGTGTTCGGTAGTTTATTGTTTCCGGCTTTTTAACTTCGCCGTGGGACCATTCCCTGATTTTTTCGGGAGAAGCCAAACCAATCTTTATTGATTCAAAATCATTAAATGCTGCCATAAAGCTATCTCCTTTCTTATTGATCACCAAATTCATCATCTATTGAATCTATTGAACTGTCAAGATCGTCAATATCATCAAAATCTACTATATATTCGTCGTCCATATCAAGAACGTCGGGAGCATCCATGTTGTCGATGTCGAGAATGTGAGCAAAGCTATCATCATCTGCATCGTCTATGGGCTCTAAATCATCGGATTCTTCGATTTCTTCGTCTTCAATTTCTTCATTTGAATCGGAAAGGACTTCATCATCAATTTCAGAATCGAAGAAGCCTTCTTCGTTACCCTCAAGGTTGATTCTTAAGTTTACATCATCATCGTCATCGTCGGTTTCTCTGATAGGAATAACCTCATCGTTGGCATCGAGAACTTTAACATCAAGGCCAAGACTCTGGAGTTCTTTTATGAGAACCTTAAATGATTCAGGAACACCTGGTTTTGGAATATTTTCACCTTTAACAATGGCTTCGTAGGTTTTAACACGGCCAACAACGTCATCGGATTTAACTGTGAGGATTTCCTGGAGTGTGTATGCGGCACCGTAAGCTTCGAGTGCCCAAACTTCCATCTCACCAAATCTCTGACCGCCGAACTGTGCCTTACCGCCAAGAGGCTGCTGTGTAACAAGTGAATAAGGACCTGTGGAACGGGCGTGGATTTTATCATCAACAAGGTGATGGAGCTTGAGATAATACATGTAACCAACAGTTACAGGACTATCGAATGGATCACCTGTTCTGCCGTCGTAGAGGATAGACTTACCGTCTAATGATTTATCTGCCATTTTAAGAGTTTCGGAAATGGTCTTTTCGGTTGCACCATCGAATACAGGTGTGGCAATTTTCCAGCCAAGAGCTTTTGCCGCATAGCCAAGGTGAACTTCGAGAACCTGTCCGATATTCATACGGGAAGGTACGCCCAAGGGGTTAAGAACTATCTGGAGAGGTGTGCCGTCGGGTAAGAATGGCATATCTTCTTCAGGAAGAATTCTGGATATAACACCTTTATTACCATGACGTCCTGCCATTTTATCACCAACAGAGATTTTTCTCTTCTGGGCAATATAGCAGCGAACAAGCTGATTTACTCCGGGTGGGAGTTCATCGCCGTTTTCACGGGTAAAGATTTTAACATCTACAACAATACCTGCTTCACCGTGAGGAACACGAAGTGAGGTATCTCTTACATCTCTTGCTTTTTCACCAAAGATTGCACGGAGCAGTCTCTCTTCGGCTGAAAGCTCGGTTTCACCCTTAGGTGTTACCTTACCAACGAGAATGTCGCCCGAACGAACTTCGGCACCTATTCTTACAATACCTCTTTCGTCGATATCTTTTAAAGCATCTTCACCAACATTTGAAATATCGCGTGTAATCTCTTCGGCACCAAGCTTGGTATCACGGGCTTCACATTCGTATTCTTCAATGTGAATAGATGTGAACACATCTTCTTTTACAAGACGTTCATTTATAAGGATAGCATCCTCGTAGTTATAACCTTCCCAGGTCATAAAGCCAATGAGAATGTTTTTACCAAGAGCAATTTCGCCGTTTGCAGTTGAAGGACCATCGGCAATTATATCGCCTTTTTTAACCCTTTCGCCATTAGACACTATTGGTTTCTGGTTAATACAGGTTGACTGGTTTGAACGAAGGAACTTAATGAACTTATATGTTCTGATGTTTCCGTCATCTTCGCGAACCTGAACTTCATCTGCACCGACTCTTATAACAACGCCGTCTTCTTTTGCAAGAACACAAACGCCAGAATCTTTTGCAGCTTTATATTCCATACCTGTTCCTACGATAGGAGATTCTGTTTTTAAGAGCGGAACCGCCTGACGCTGCATGTTTGAACCCATGAGTGCACGGGTAGCATCATCGTTTTCAAGGAAGGGAATCATAGCTGTTGCAACAGATACAATCTGTTTTGGAGATACGTCAACATAGTCAACTTTATCGGGAGTTACTTCGATAAATTCGTCTCTGTAACGAACGATAACTTTTTCATTTACAAATGTGCCGTCCTCTGCAAGCTTTTCACTGGCAGGTGCAACATAATAGTTATCTTCGATATCGGCTGTCATATAGTCGATTTCATCGGTAACCTTAAGTGCTTCTTTATCGAATTTTCTGTATGGTGTTTCAATAAAGCCATATTCATTTATTCTTGCATAGCATGCAAGGGAGTTGATAAGACCGATGTTTGGACCTTCAGGAGTTTCGATAGGACACATTCTGCCGTAGTGAGAATGGTGAACGTCTCGAACTTCGAAGCCGGCTCTTTCTCTTGAAAGACCTCCGGGACCGAGGGCTGAAAGTCTTCTTTTATGGGTGAGTTCGGCAAGGGGGTTTGTTTGGTCCATAAACTGTGAAAGCTGTGATGAACCAAAGAATTCTTTAATTGCCGAAACAACAGGACGTGAATTTATAAGAAGCTGAGGTGTTACAGCATCGAGATCCTGAATGGTCATTCTTTCTCTTACAACTCTTTCTAAACGAGAAAGACCTATTCTGAACTGATTCTGGAGTAGCTCACCTACTGCACGGAGGCGTCTGTTACCAAGGTGGTCGATATCATCGGTTGTGCCAATGCCATAAGCCAAACCTAAATGGTAGTTTATGGAAGCATAAATATCTTCTGTGATGATATGCTTGGGAACAAGCTCTGTGATTCTTTCTTTTATGAGTTTCTTTATTTCTTCGTTATCATCGGAAGAAGCAAGAATTTCTTTAAGAACACTGAATTTTACTTTTTCTGATATTTCATATTCTGAAATAAGTTCTTTTAATTCTTCGGATATATGGTCATTTATATCTACCATATCGTTGGTGAAGATTTTAATTTCTTTATCTTCAACCTTAACCCAAACTGTATTAACACCTGCTTTTTCGAGAAGCGCAGCTTTTTCGGCAGAAATACATTCGCCTGCCTGAGCTAAAATTTCGCCTGTTTCTTCATCTACAACAGGTTTTGAAAGAGTTTGGTTTTTAATTCTGGCACTAAGAGATAATTTTTTGTTGAATTTAAAACGACCAACTTTAGAAAGATCGTATCTCTTAGCATCAAAGAACAAGCCGTTAATGAGGGTGGTGGCACTTTCTACCGTTGGGGGTTCGCCCGGACGGAGTTTTTTGTATATCTCAATAAGGGCTTCCTCAGCATTCTGAGTGAGGTCCTTTTCTAATGTAATATTTATTTTTTCATCGTAGCCAAACATTTCGAGAATTTCGGCATTTGTGTTAAGACCAAGTGCTCTTATAAGTACGGTTACGGGGAGCTTACGGGTTCTATCAATACGCACTGAAAAAACATCGTTGGAATCGGTTTCATATTCCAGCCATGCTCCGCGGTTTGGTATAACTGTTGCATCGTAAAGCTCTTTACCGGTTTTATCGTGCTGCATAGCATAGTAGATGCCGGGAGAACGAACAACCTGGCTAACGATAACTCTTTCAGCACCATTTATAATAAAGGTACCCTGATCAGTCATAAGAGGGAATTCACCCATAAATATTTCCTGATCTTTTGCTTCGCCGGTTTCCTTATTTATAAGACGAACCTTAATTTTGAGAGGTTTTGAGTACGTTGCATCACGTGCTTTGCACTCTTCAATTGAATACTTTGGATTTTCATCCAGATAGTAATCATTAAATTCAAGAATCAGATTGCCCGAAAAGTCGCAAATAGGAGATACATCTTCGAGTACCTCTTTTAAGCCCTTATCGATGAACCACTGGTATGAATTTTTCTGCACCTCAATTAAGTTTGGCATTTCAAGAACTTCGTCAACCTGAGAGTAACTCATTCTTTCATTCTTACCAAGCCTTATAGGATGTACCATGTTTCCATCACCTCATATATTTTTTTTGCTCAAAATTACATTGCTGCAACCTTGACGCATAAAACACAAAAATCTGCAAACGCAGTAATTG
>JAGBXL010000042.1 GCA_017629325.1 Clostridia bacterium
CTTTCGGGGCTTATTATAGGAATTTCGGCAACATTTTCAATGGCATCGAGCGAATTTTTAGCTGCACGCTCCGAAGGAAGAAGCGATGCATTAAAATCCTGCTCCTACACAGGCATTGCATATTTAATAACCGTTGTGCTTCTTATTGCACCTTATCTTATTTTTAATAGCTACATAACTGCCCTTGCCTGCATGCTCGGAGTTGTTATTTTAATTATTGCTCTGTTTACCTACTACACCTCGGTTGCCCAGGGAGAAAAATTTAAATCACGCTTTTTTGAAATGGCAGCCATAAGCATTGGTGTTGCAGTTATATCATTTATAGTTGGTATTTTAGCCAAAAAGTTTTTGGGAGTTGATCTTTAATGCCTGTTAATTGCGAAATTGAAAGAAAATGGCTCATTGATGAAAGTAATATCCCCTTTGACCTATCTATTGCAAAAAAAGATGTGCTCACTCAGGCCTATATAAGCTTTTCGCCAACTATAAGAGTGAGAAGTGAAAACGGTGAAAGGTTTATTCTTTGTGTAAAAGCAAAGGCAAAGGGAAGCTATTTGGCAAGAGAAGAATTTGAAACAGAAATAACAAAAGAGCAGTTTGAATTCCTTTTAGCCAAAAAAGAAGGGCAGATAATAGAAAAAACAAGATACACAATGAACCATGAGGGGCTAAACTATGAGATAGATATTTTTCACGGCAGCCTAAGCCCACTTGCCTATTTGGAAATTGAGTTTGCCACAACAAAAGAAGCCCTCGAATTTAAAACACCCTCTTGGGCAATTAAAGATGTTACAGACGATTTTAAATATAAAAACGCAGGACTTGCGAAATTTGGCAAACCAAATTTAAGTAATAAGGAATAGTGAATAAGGAATATGTATGGAAAAATCCGCCCTGGAAATTTCGGGCGGATTTTATTTTAAAAATGCGTATGCCCTTAATTATATAAAAACAAATCCGCCTGCGGATTTGCACCATACCTATTCACTCTTCACTATTACCTATTCACTAAAAACCCCGGTGGCATATATTATGCCACCGGGGTTTTATCATTCTTCTTCCTCAAGTATTTCATTTACAACTACTTCAATCTCAACAACTCGTCTGTCGTCGGTTTCAGTAACGGTTACATCAAGGTTTTCATAAGAGAACTTATCACCAACTTCGGGGATTTTGCCAAGCTCTTCCATAACCCAGCCGTTTACGGAGCTGTTTTCTTCATCGTAGCTTATATCAAAGAATTTTAAGAAGGTTTCAAGGTCGGTGTTGCAAAGAACCTTATATTTTCTTTCGTCTATTTTGGTGAAGGTTTCAACAACCTCGTCGTGTTCGTCCCATATTTCGCCAACCAGTTCTTCCAAAATATCTTCCATGGTAACAATACCAAGTGTTCCGCCGTAGTCATCACTTACAACGGCTATGTGAGATTTGTTTTTCTGCAAATATTTTAAAAGATCGCTAATCATTATTGATTTTGGCACAAAAACAGGCTCTGTCATAACCTCGGAAAGCTTTCTTCCTGTTATGCCCTTTTCGGTGTAGAAATCCTTAAGGTGAATAACGCCTATTATATCGTCTATTGTGTCTTCATACACAAGAAGTCTTGAAAATCTTGATTCCTGGAACAAAAGTGCAACTTCTTCTTTTGTTACATCGGCAGGAACTGCTTCCAAATCGATTCGGGGAGTTAAAATATCTTCGGCACATCTTTCGGTGAATTCTATTGCACTTCTAAGAAGCTTACCTTCGTCTTCATCTATGCTGCCGTCCTGAGTAACCTCATCAACAAGCACCATAAGCTCGTCTTGAGTCATTTTTCTATCTTCATCAACCTTTATAATTTTTGATAAAAGCTTTTTCCAAAGGGAGAAAATAAAGTTAATTGGAGCCAGAACTGTCATAAACACCCTGAGAATTGGTGCTGAAAACATTGAAAAGCTCTCGGGGGCTTCTTTTGACATACTTTTGGGAGATATTTCACCAAAAATAAGAACGAGAACTGTCATAATAACAGTAGAAATTGTAGCCCCGATATTACCATATATATCTATAAACACAACTGTTGCCAAAGATGTTGCGGCAATGTTTACGATATTGTTTCCAACAAGAATAGTTGAGAGAAGCCTATCGTAATCACCAGCCAAATCGAGAGCAAGCTTTGCTTTTTTATTGCCTTCTGACGCCATGTTTTTTAATCTGATTTTATTTAGTGAAGAGAAAGCTGTTTCCGTTGC
>JAGBXL010000043.1 GCA_017629325.1 Clostridia bacterium
AAATACACACCAATTTTTTTATTACCAGTATAATTTAATTTCAGGTTTTTTAATTCTCATAAGGGCTTCAAAGAAGAAGTAATCGCCCCAGAGAACCGATTCGGATTTGCAACCGTCGGGACGGCTATACATACCATCGGAAAGAATACCGTTGGCACCTTTAATATTTTCGGTTAAATAATTATCGATAAGTGCTGTTAGCATATCTGATACAGCATTTAAATGTGCTTCATTTTTATGGAATTTACTCATTTCGAGAATACCGCAGGCAGCTATTGCAGATGCAGATGTGTCGCGGGGTTCATTATCCTCGGGTTTAAAATCCATATCCCAGTAAGGAACATTATCTTTGGGGAGTCTTTCAATAAAGGTATTGGCTATATTTGTGTGTTTTTCAAGCACAAAATCTTCGGGAACATATTTATAGTTAAATGCAGTTCCTGCAACACCCCAGGACTGACCTCTTGCCCAGCATGATTCATCGGAAGCCCCCTGTGCGGTTTTACCGTAAAGAGGCTCACCTGTTTCGGGGCTGAAGAAATAGGTGTGGTGAGTTGTGTTGTCGGGACGAGTGAGAACGCTTAAGGCGGTTCTCAAATGATTATCGGCAACGTATCTGTATTTATCATTACCTGTTACTTCGGTTGCCCAGAAAAGAAATGGAATGTTTAATAAACAGTCTATAATAAGACGGCGGCTACCTTCTGCTCCCATTGCACCCCATGCCTGAATGAATTTGCCTTTTTCATGGAAACGGGTTATGAGATGGTCGGCTGCCATAAGAGCTGTTTCTTTATCGTAGTCATTTCCGGTAAGTTTATAGGAAGCTACGCAGGAAAGTGAATAGATAAAGCCGATATCGTGAGTATCTATACAAACCTTATGTACCATACGGTCGCGATAAGACTGCATTTGAATTTCGGCACCCCTTTTAAATTTTTCATCGCCGGTTAATTCATAGGCAAGCCAGAGCTGACCTGTCCAGAAGCTTGGTGTCCACTCATAGTTGGGGAAAATACCGTAACAATAATTAGAGCTTTGTGGTGGTGGGAAAATGACACTGTATTTTTTCATATTCTGCTCTACTCTTTTTAAGATAAAATCAAGAGCATAGTCTAATTTTTTAGGATCAATTATGTTCATGGAACACTCTCCTTATATTCTAATTTTATACAGTATATTACATACCAAAAAGCTTTTCATTACAAAAAAAGATACTATTTTTATACATCAGGTTTCAAGTCCCGCAAACTGTGTCATATAAAGATTGTAGTAGTAACCCTTTTTATTTAAAAGCTCATCGTGATTACCAATTTCTACAACTCTGCCTTTATCCATTACAACTATTTTGTCGGCATCGCGTATGGTTGAAAGGCGATGGGCAATTATAAGACTTGTTCTTTGATGCATTAAATTTACCATTGCATCTTGAATTTTACGCTCGGTGCGGGTATCGACAGATGATGTGGCTTCATCGAGAATAAGAATCTCGGGATTAGCAAGTATTGCCCTTGCTATTGTTATAAGCTGACGTTGACCCTGGGATAAAGATGCTCCTGCCCTTTTTAAAACTGTGTTGTATTTTTGGGGAAGCTTATTTATATAGCTATGAATATTTGCCATTTTTGCAGCATTTATAACTTCTTCTTCGCTTGCATCGGGACGGGCATATTTTATGTTATTTAATATGGTATCGGAAAAGAGGACAGTATCCTGCAAAACAATAGCTGTTTTCTTTCGGAGTTCATCGCGAGATATATCATAGATACTGTTACCATCTATTAAAATTTTACCCGAATCTATTGGATAAAACCGCATTAAAAGGTTTACAACGGTTGTTTTGCCGCTTCCCGTTGCACCAACAAGAGCAATTTTTTCACCAGGTTTAACCTTCAGGTTAAAATCATAAAGCACCTGTTTTCCGGGTACATAAGAAAAATCAACGTTTTCAAAGCTTAATTCACCTTTTATGTTTTCCATTTTTAAGCTCCCGGAATTATCTTCATCGGGATTATCTATAAGCTCAAAAACACGTTCTGCACCTGCTATCGCAGTTTGAAGCGAGCCATAGAGGGTAGCGATTTCATTTATGGGGCGTGAAAACTGCTTTGCATAAATGATAAACGCAGAAATAACACCTATTGTTATAAGACCTGTGTAGGCAAAATATCCGCCGAATGCCGCAACAATAACAAAGCTTAAATTTGAAATAGAGTTCATTATCGGTCCCATTGAGCCACCGAGAATTTCTGCTTTTATGCCCTCTTTCATAAGCTCTTCGGAGATACCTGAAAATTCATTTATGATATAGTCTTCTTTATTATAGGCAACAACTGTTTTATAACCAGTTATCATTTCTTCGGCTTCGCCGTTTAATCTGCCTAAAACTTTGGAACGTTTGCGATAAACTGTTCTCATTTTTGCCGACATTTTTTTGGTTACGAAAACAGTTAAAAGAACTGTTAATAGTGTTATAAGAGTAAGCTGCCAGCAATACCAGAACATTATGGCAACTGTTCCGATAATGGTTAAAACACCTGAAATAAGCGAGCCAAGGCTCTGAAAAACCGTGTTGGAAATATTGTCAACATCGTTTGTGAGTCTGCTCATTACATCGCCGTTTGAATGGGTATCTAAATAAGCGATGGAAAGATTATCTATTTTTTTAAAAAGGTCGTAACGAAGAGAACGAACAATGCTCTGACTTAATCTTGCAGACAATAGCGACTGAAATAAAGAAAAGAGAGTGTGAACACCATAGGATATTAAAAGCCATATTAAAAGATTTGAAAGAAGGTGCCACTGCCCGTTTTTTATTGCATCTATACTGCTGCCCTGAATTGCAGGTGATATAAGAGACGTTAGTGTTACAGACACAACAACTGCAATTAGAAGAAATACAAGCTTTGAGCTTTTTTTGAAATATTCTAAAAGGCGGGAAATGGTTTTTTTAAGGTCTTTTGGTTTTTCTATCATTGCACCCATTGCTCCGGGACCGCCCGGTCCGCCAGGACCTCTTCTCATTGTGCCTCTTGCCTGCGTAGGCATTGATTTTGAATCTTTAAATTTAGATTCGGTTTCTACTTTATTTTCAAAGCCTTTTGGAAGATTTTTATTATTCATTATGCCTCATCTCCTTTCAGCTGTGAATTATAAATGTCTTTATAAATTTCGGAAGATTCTAAAAGCTCGGCATGCGTGCCAATGTTGGAGATTGTGCCATTATCGAGAACAATTATTTTATCGGCGTCTTTTACAGAGGCAATTCTCTGGGCAATAATAATTTTTGAAACACCATTAAATTTCTTATTGAGTTCCTGCCTTAATAAAGATTCTGTTTTTAAATCAAGAGCACTTGTGGAATCATCAAAAATAAGGATTTCGGCATTCTTAACTACCGAACGTGCAATTGATATTCTTTGTTTTTGTCCGCCCGAAAGGGAGTGGCCGCCTTCTGTTACCTGGGTGTAGTAGCCATTTGGTGTGGCACAGATAAAATCATCGGCTTGAGAAATTTCGGCAGCTTCTTTAATTTCAAAGGGATTTGCTTCATCTCTTCCCCAGCGGATATTGGCTTCTATTGTGCGTGAATAGAGTTCTGCCTTTTGGAGAACTATGGCTATTTTGTTTCTTAATTCTTTGAGATTATAGTCTTTAACGTTTACACCGTCTATAATAACTTCGCCAGAGGTTACATCGTAAAATCTTGGAATTAAATTTACTAAAGAAGATTTGCCGCTTCCCGTTGCTCCTATTATGGCAAGGGTTTCACCGGGATTAAGGGTAAATGATATACTATTTAAAACCTCTTCTGCCGCTTCAGGATAAGCAAATGAAACGTTTTTGAATTCTATCTTGCCTTTTGTTTTTTGGTTTGGCTTTTTATTACCATTTTTATGAATAGCTTTGCTTTTTAAAACCTCGTCTATTCTTTCCCACGACGCTTTTGCACGGGTAAAGGTGTTGAAAATACCTGCCATGAAAATTATTCTCATTAAAATAAGAGATATATAGGTTATGGAGGCTATAATCTGCCCAGGGCTTACAGGGCCGCCTGATTTAACTGTGATACCACCGAGATAGATTATTATGACAACGCAGATATTTAAAACTATGTTCATTGAGGGACCAAGATAAGCAAGTAAGGTATGTACTTTTAAGTTTGTGCTGCAAAGGTCATCGTTAGCTTCTGAAAAACGCTCAAGCTCGTAGTCTTCTTTAACATACGCTTTTACAACCCTTGCACCTGCAATGGTTTCTTGCATTAAACTATTTATGCGGTCTATTTTTTTCTGAACACTAGTAAAAAGCGGAGATGCTTTTCTTAAAAAGAAAACAACAAAAAATATTACAAAAGGGAGCCCACAGAGTGCAACAATAGCAAAACGCACAGACTGATTATAGAGCATATATACACCGCCTATAAACATTGCTATGCAGCGTATAAACCCCCTTATTGCCATTGTTACCATATTCTGAACCTGGGTTACATCATTTGTGAGCCTTGTTACAAGAGAGCCTGTGGTTATGTGGTCGGTTTGTTCAAAGGAAAGACTCATTATTTTTGAAAAAAGGTCTTTTCTTACATCATTTCCAAATTTTTGTGCAGCAACTGTGGCAAAAACACCGCACATTATTCCGCAAAATGCACCGAAGGCAACTAAAAGAATCATTTTTATGCCAGTTACTATTATAAGAGACATATTGCCGCCTAAAACACCGTCATCTACTATTGTTGCCATCATATCGGGCTGAATTAAATCCATTGCTATTTCACCTATCATAAAAAGAGGTGCAAGAATACAAAGAAGCCAATATTTTTTAAGGTATTTAAACAATTGAAGCTACTCCTTTATATGAATTTTAAAAATTACCCATGGTACTCGCCATTATACTGAATAAGGGTTACATCTTCTACGCCTTCAATATCTCTTATTTTTTCTATAAAGAAGGTATCATTATTTCTGCAATAAACTTCTACTGCCATTTCAACAATATCTTTTCTTACGGTTTTTGATTTGATAAAATATTTCATTTTACCAAAGGTTCTGATGATATTATCCCCTGCTTCATCTGTTATATAGTGTATAACTGCTATGTAGATTCTTCCTTTAAGCTGATGCTTATTGAAAAGAACAATAATGCCAACCATAACTAAGGCAGCTACAATTACCAGAAGATACATATTTGCTCCCGATGCAATACCCGATGTTATTGCCCAGAATAAATACAGAAGGTCGAGTGGGTCTTTTACTGCGGTTCTGAAACGAACAATTGAAAGAGCACCGACCATACCTAATGATATAACGATGTTGGTGCTGATGGCAAGGGTTATAACTGCGGTTAAAATAGTCATGCCCACAAGGGTTACCGCAAAGCTTCGGGAATAGATAACACCTGTATAGAATTTCTGGTAGGTAAAGTATATAACTGCACCAATTAACATTGCTGTTATAAGACCAAGTGCAATATTTATTATACTAAGCCCATCAAATGCACCGGATTCGAGTATCGATTTTTTTATAACATCCTGAACACTCATATTTTGTCTCCTTTTAATTATTAAACCAGTATTTTGTAAAACAATTCATATATTCTGTTTTTTCATAACACAACACATATTTTGATACTGCAGTAAATTCCGACGCTCTGTCGGGCAGTATCTCACGCACTCCCTGAGGAAGAAATTCGGTGAATTTAACTTCCATAACGCATTTTCCACTTTCCAATACCGGAAGCACGGGGAGGGTGGAATCAAATATATCATAGCTTCCAACTGCTGCTCTTACATCCATATCAAATGTTATTCTGACTGTGCCCTCATCGGAAATCCATGGCTCGCGGTCGTAATCTACTATTACTCTTGGGCGCATAACATTTGATACACACTCAAAATAAAACTCTTTAAGAAGATTATTTTCGCTCTTTAAAAGAAAATCATAATCACCGTTTAAGATTTTATACACTTCTTCTCGGGTTAATTTTGCCGCCTCTTTAAATATATAGCTGCCGTATTTTTTCTTTCGCTCAAGTTTAATGCTGGAATCAGAGCAGTTATATATGCGAATGCGATATTTTTTTCTTTTTAAAACGCCTGCATCTTTTTCTTCATAAGCCGATTTATAGTAGTCGTCGAAATATAAACTTCGTATCATATAGCCGCCGTTTTGAGCATGTTTATCAAGCTGAAGATACGGACTGAGACGTTTGCAGATGAGTTCTTTCTGGGCTGTGTCGATAAGATATTTCCACTCATTTCTGTATCGTTCAGTCTTCATATACATCCTCCACAACATTACCCTTGGCATCTATATAGAAGCATTTAACACCGTATTTTTTGCCTATGTCGGTATAGTAATAATCAAAGGCTGTCTGGGTGTAGCCGCTTTCGTTTGTTGCTGTTACTTTTAAGAAATACTGTCCTCTTGGGAGCATATTTATTTCGGCAACGGGAAGGGTTACATCTTCACTACTAAATATAACATTATTAAAGTTTACATCTTTTGCAAGCTTCATATCGTAGGTGATTTTTTCGGAATTAAAATCGAAAGAGCTTTCAGATGATAAGATAAGCTTATTCCCCTTTTTTTGAGGCAAATCTATAAAGAAAGGCATGGATTTTTTGAGTGATTCTTTATAGAGATAATAGTTTGTGTCTATTTCTGCCGACAAGCTTTTAACGACTGTATCGTATTGCGAGGGAGTGAGAGAAGTGTGGAGTATGTCGGGATAGCTATATACATAAGGCTTTACAATAGAAGAATATCTTTTCGAGATAGCATCTATTTTATCTTTGGTAAGATAATTTTTCCTAAGGTCGTTTATGGCTTTTTCTAACGCTTTTTGGTATTTTTCGCTTTTTAATGCCCTTTGGTAAAGCACATTTCCCCAGTAGTTGCTGACACCTGTTTCCCACTCACCGTAGGACACTCTGCCCTTAAGAGCATATTCTGTTTTATTTAAACAGCCGTCGTTATCCCACGATATAAAATACCATTTATCAAGATTTAAGGGACTATATATATACACATTTCGGTTTTGTGTGTCGGCATTGCCTGTTAAAATATGAAATGCCATCCAATAGCTTAAGTTTTCAATATCGAAGTGTTTATCTAAAATATCTTCAATAGGCTTTGAAAAGTCATTAACATCTTCAAGCATTTTTATAAGCTTTTTATGGTCGTCATTTCCCTTTGTTTCTATGAGTTCCTCAAATGCAGCTTCGTTGAAATCAGGTTCATCTTTTAATTTTATGATATCTTCATAGCGGTAAAACTCAAATTCATTTATTTTGTAAAGATGTGAATTTGCATCAAGACCATGAGCCTTTAGTGTTTTTTTATTAAGCTGCTCAACATAGGTATAAAGACCATAGTCTGTGAATTTATTGTTTCCGCCTTTGGTGGTGTCTTTAACATAAAGGTGAACAAATTTTGTTCGAAGTCCCATCATTTGTTCAACACCTGCTATAAGGTCATAAGCCAATTTATTTCTAAATCTCAACCCTTCGTTTACATGCTTATTAAGAGGAATGGTTGAATTGCTCATCCAGGTGCCTTTGTTATCTTTAAGGCTTATTTTATAGTTTTTAATTGGTTGTCTGCTGGAGCTCTGACCTCGTATTTGAATTGTGCAGTTTGGCGATACCTGATTATAGCCGACATTTCCGGGAAGCGGGCCTGATTCATCGCCTATTTGCAGAAGTCCTTCAACTTTGTATCTATCTACACCCATACTATCATAGTCATAAACAGAATAAGTGTTTATCTCACTCCAAGTGTGGTTAGTTCCTTCGCCTTCGTTACCTGTTGAAACAGTTAAATACATTGTAACAACATCTTCGGGATTATATGCTGTATATAAATCTTTTTTATCGCGAAGCTTATATTTTTCATTGTAATTAGTGTCGGGTTTATATGTGTTTTCCATGTTTTCTTCTTTTACATTCTGTTTACTGCTGCAGGCAGAAAAAAGAATAGAAACAGCGGTTAGAAAACAAATTATTTTTATTAATTTTTTCATTTTGTGTGCACCTCCAATTTATCTTCAAGAAAAACTCTCATTTTCCTGAAAACGCCGCTTTTATCTTCGCTCACAAGAGGCTGAACTGCGAGTATGTAGTATGGAAGCCTCTTGGTAAAATAGTCGAGCCTTAGTATGCCTGCAGTTAAAAATGCCATGGAGGAAAGAAGAAATCCAAAGCCATAGTAAACCTGCGGAAACAAAAGAGATATAAGCGAAAACACTATTGAAGCCGAAGCAAATATGCCCGATGCAAAAAATGCACCTTCATAATCTGTGAAATACAAAAGAATGAGCATTGTCATATTTCCAACAGCATAGAGCCCATAGCCAACACACAGAGTTCGAAAATATCCTCTCATCATTTCATTGAAACCAAGGGGAAGAACATCTAAAAGATATCCGCCTGCTGCTATAAAAAGTGCTGTGCACAGTAGCTGCTTTATGGCAGTATAGAGCATTTCGGTTTTTAAGGTATCGAGCATTTCTTTTTCTGCCTGAAGGATATCTTTTATTGTACCCTTATCATTATACAGACTATAATGGTTTTTGTATTTTCCATAAAAATTCACTTCAACCGACACAACAAAGTTTACTGTTGTGATAAGTGTTGTCATAAACGCTAAAAGTGCCGGAACATCATGCTGAGGTGCTCCATAGAAAAGGCCGTGAACCTTTACTCCAACTCTACTAAACCACATTATTACAAGGTGTGAAAACATACCCAAATTTACAAAAAAACCTGAAAGTGCAAGATACAGGTATTCATCTGTCCAATCAAGAAAAACAAAAGCTCCTACATCTGACTTGGGAAAATATTTATATAAAAGCACCAGGTTCCATATAACCATAACACCATAGCCTACTGTTACCGACAAAAGAAGCATTTCTATTACATGTGATTTAAATATAAGGATTAAGATAAAGCCCAGTATAAATATTACAAGTATTGAAACCAGATATGAAAGAAATATGCCCTTATAATCTTTTATGGCCGTAAGATAACTCATGGCATTCCACACAATTATCATTTCATTGAAAAAAATAAACATAAGTACACAGCAAAGAAGATTTGCACCTGAAAAAATAAGGAACAAAAGCCACAGTGCACTGCCTATTGTCATTATGATTGTGCTGCTTCCCCAGAAAGACGGAAGAACAGCACTCTTTTTCTCTTCATAGAGCATATCGGCAGTGAATCTGGTTATAATCATTGAGAAAAAGGAAGTTGCCATAATGGAGGCAAGAAGTGTATAGCTTATCATACATATTAAAAGCTCTCTTCTTAAAGTATCAACTCCTGCATATTTACACAGAAACATTATTCCAAGAAGAAGAATAACACCAAGAAGCATAGGGCCTGAACAGATAACTGTTGCATAGCCATAAGCTTTTGCGGAATTTAATATTCCCTTTTTATTAAAAAGCTTTTTTAGTTCAAAGCCTATACCTGCCAAAGCTGCTCTACCTCCTTATAAAGATTTTTATATTTATTAAGCATTATGCTGTATCTGTAATACTCATGGGCTCTTTTCTTTGCTATTTCGCCCATTTTAAGCCTTAGTTCTCTTGATTCACACATAACTTCCATTCTGTCGGCAAGTTTTTCCCTTTGCATTGGCGGTACACAGTAGCCAGCTATGCCAAAATCATCGCCTGGAGCACCTTCTAAAA
>JAGBXL010000044.1 GCA_017629325.1 Clostridia bacterium
AACGAGAAAAGAATTAAAGAGAAACTTGGGTGGATGAGTCCGGTGCAATATCGGCTCAACACCTTGGCTGCATAAAAATAGCGTAGCAGTCATTAAAACTACTACGCTATAAAAAGTCTAACTTTTTGGGGTCACATCAAAACATAAATTTTTACATTCCATTTTTGTTTGCATAAAAAGGTGCTTCAACAATAATTTGTTTTTTAGTGCAAGGGTGAACAAAGCTTATTTTTCCGCAATGCAGAAAAAACTGTTTGCCACTTTCCGCCTTATCATCATATAAAAAATCATTTAAAAGAGGATTACCAATATAAGCCATGTGAACTCTTATTTGGTGTGTTCTTCCGGTTTTAAGATTAAGTTTAACAAGTGAATTATCCCCTATTTCTTCTATAAGCTCATAGTTGGTTTCGGCATATTTCCCCTGCGGTGAAACCTCTCTTTTAATGGTGCTGCCATCGCACCTTGCTATATTTTGGATAACAGTTCCTTTTTTTGTTTTTAGTTTGCCTCTGCATAGTGCATAATATGTTTTTTCAATAGTTTTTCTAAATGATTCTGTGCACAAAAAAGATGCACTATACATATTTTTAGCAATAATAACAATTCCCGAAGTATAGCTATCTAAGCGGTTTGACACCCTGAAGGTAAAAGGAATATCTTTGTAATACCAGCACACATAGTTTGCTAGGGTATCGTTATAGTGATTTTGCGAAGGGTGAGTTGGCATACCTGCAGGTTTATTTACACAAAGAATATCTTCATCTTCGTATAAAATATCTATTTCACCTTGCGTTTTGGCTATGTTTTCCGATTGGGTTTCAGGAATTAAAAGTTCAAGAACATCGCCTGTGTTCATTATTTTTCTCACAGTAACATTTTCGCCGTTAACAAGTATTCCGCCGCTTGTTTTAAGTGCAGTAATCACAGAAGATGCCATATTAAATTCATTTTTTAAAACAGATTTAACGCTTATATTATCTGTTTTGGCTGTAAATTCAAGTTTTCTCATTATTCACCATATAAAAAGGCTGCTTCATTAAATGAAACAGCCTTAATTTATTAAACTTAGTTAGCTTTTCCAACAGAACCAAAGAGTTCCATTTTTTCTTTAACAGTTGCTTTAATAGCTTCAACACCGGGAGCAAGAACTTTTCTGGGGTCAAAACCTTTGCCCTCTAAATCTTTGCCTTCTTCGATGTATTTTCTAACTGCTGCAGAGAAGGAAAGCTGACATTCTGTGTTTACATTGATTTTTGAAACACCAAGAGAAATAGCTTTTTTAATCATATCAGCAGGAATACCTGTGCCACCGTGAAGAACAAGTGGCATAGGATCTGTTGCTTTGCCGATTTCTTCGAGAACATCGAAACGGAGACCGGGCCAGTTTGCAGGATATTTACCGTGGATATTACCAATACCTGCAGCTAAGATATCAACGCCGAGGCTTGCAATCATTTTGCATTCTTCAACATCTGCAACTTCGCCGCCGCCAACAACACCGTCTTCTTCACCGCCTATTGCGCCAACTTCTGCTTCAACAGAAATTCCTTTTTCGGCAGCGATTTTAATGATTTCTTTTGTTTTTTCAATATTTTCATCGATGGGATATTTTGAACCGTCGAACATAACTGACGAGAAACCTGCATCAATACATTTGAGAGCGTGCTCATAGCTGCCGTGGTCAAGGTGAAGAGCAACAGGAACTGTGATACCCATTTCTTTAATCATACCATTAACCATTCCAACGATTGTGGTGTAGCCGCACATATATTTGCCTGCACCTTCCGAAACACCAAGAATAACAGGTGAATTCAATTCCTGTGCTGTTTGAAGAATAGCTTTTGTCCATTCAAGATTATTGATATTGAACTGACCAACAGCATATTTGCCTGCCTTTGCTTTAGTAAGCATTTCTTTTGCTGAAACCAACATTTATATCTACCTCCAAGTTATGTTATATAATACCCTAATATTATACACTCTTATGTAAAATATGTCAACATTAAAAAGTTAATATACCTTAGTTTTTAAAAATTCTTTCAAGGATTTCAGAAGTTTTTTCTATAAAGTGTTTTTTATCTTCACCCGTTAAAGAATTGTTGGAAAGCTTTGCCATGGATATAATCTGTGAGCATAAAAGCTCTATGTCATTTTCGTCTGTTATTTCAAAAATCAGCTTGACAAGAGGATTTGCACTGTTTATAAGAAGCGTTTCTTCGCTTTTTGGAAAATTCATCATGCCGATATTACCATACATTTTCGACATTTCTTCCATGCGGCGTGCTTCCTCGGAAAGAACATACATGGCAGACACATTCTCCGATTTAAGCGCCTGAACCTCGATTTTGGTTTCAGGAAGAAGCTTTTTGAAAACATCTGTTAGTTTTTCTTGATCTTCCTCAGCGGTCTCTGTGCCCTTTATTGATTCGCTTACATAAGAATCTACTCTTTTAAATTTAATGCCAGAAAGCTTGTACTCAAGAAGGCTTATAAAATGATTGTCTATCATATTGTTAAGAAGAACCATTTTTATATCTTCTGATTTTAAAAGCTCAATATACTGCGACTGTGCGTCAATATCGGTTATATAATAAACCTCTTTTACATCTGATTCTGTAAGTTCTTTTAAGGAAATATAGCCTTCTTCATAGTTTTTAAAGAGAATAACATCTTTAACTCTATCGTAGAATTTTTCGTCTCTCATACAGCCGTATTTAACAAAGGGGTTAATATCGTCCCAATATTTTGCATACTGGTCTTTGTCCGCTTTATAAAGACCTGTTAATTTATCGGCTACTTTTTTTGTTATGTGGGAAGATACCTTATTAACATAGCCATCGTTTTGCAGAAAACTTCTTGAAACATTTAACGGAAGGTCGGGGCAATCTATAACACCCTTTAAAAGCATAAGATATTCGGGAGTTACTTCCTTTATGTTATCTGCAATAAACACCTGATTATTATATAGCTTAATCTGACCTTCTATGGTCTGGAATTCGTGATTAAGCTTTGGAAAATACAGTATTCCCTTAAGATTAAAGGGATAATCAACGTTAAGATGAATCCAGAAAAGAGGCTCATTAAAATCGAGAAATACTCTGTGATAAAACGCCTTGTATTCATCTTCTGTGCATTCAGATGGCTTTTTAAGCCATAAGGGCTCTGCATCGTTTATAGGTGTAATTTCTTTATCTTCCTCAGTGCCGTCGGTTAAATAAATTTTAACGGGGAGGAAAGAGCAGTATTTTGTGAGGATGTTTCTTATTTCATTTGTTTCAAGGAATTTTTTGTTATCTTCGGATATATGAAGTGTGATAACAGTTCCTCTTTCCGATTTATCACTTGGTGAAATTTCAAATTCTGCACCGCCATCGCTGATCCAATGAACAGCTTTGGCACCTTCTTTATAAGAGAGTGTGTCGATTTCAACTGTTGATGCAGCCATAAATGCAGAATAAAAACCAAGACCAAAATGACCTATAATCTGGCTTTTTTCATCTTTTTCTTTTTCATATTTCTGTATGAATTCTTCTGCACCTGAAAATGCAACCTGATTTATATATTTTTCTACCTCTTCTTCTGTCATTCCAATACCATTATCAGAAACACTTATAATGCCTTTTTCTTTGTTTATTTTAACATTTATTTCATATTCCACATTGTTCTGTGTTTCACCCAAAGAAACAAGCTTTTTATGTTTCATAACAGCATCTTGAGCATTGGAAACAAGCTCGCGAAGAAAAATATCGCTATCGGAATAAAGCCATTTTTTTATTATGGGTAAAAGATTATCTGTGTGAACTGAAATTTTACCTTTTGCCATTTTTTGCATCTCCTTATGTGTTTGTGAAATATTTTAAAACACCGCTGTATATTGCATAGGCCAGCTTATCTCTGTATGCCTTTGTAAGAAGCTTTTTTTCTTCTTCGGGATTAGAGATAAATCCGCATTCAACTAAAACAGACGGTATTTTGCTTCCGTTTAAAATGAATATGTCGTTTTTACTGTCTTTAGGACTTCTGTTATTTGAACTATCGGCAATATTTTTTAATTCTTTCTGTATTAAATCTGCAAGAGATTTATTATCATTATGCGAATTATTATAAAAAACCTGTGCTCCTTTATATTTAGATTCAGGAAATTTGTTCATGTGTATGCTTATAAAAAGGTCGGCTTCTGATTCATCGCGGATTTTCTTTCTGTTTTTCATATCGCTTTGCTTTTTGGATTTTATGCTCGCATCATCACTATCATAAATACTCTCATCTGTTTGCCTTGTGTATATAACCCTTGCACCGCTTTGCATAAAAAGATTTCCAAGTGATTTTGAAACCAAAAGATTAAGGTCTTTTTCTTTGCTTCCAGAAAATCCGGTTGCGCCACCATCGGGCGAGCCATGACCTGCATCAATAATAATTACCTTTCCCGATACATAAGGACTCATTACAGGCTTTAAATTATTGCTACCACTGAAAAACGATATAGAAGCCATTAAAAGAGCCAATAAAAATACTGCATTATTAAAAATTTGTTTCTTAACAAAAATTACCAATCATAAACACCTCCGTTTAATAATTATTAAACGGAGAATGATTTTATTATTTAATTATTTATCTTTTTTAACAGATTTGTATATAATTTTAGGAACATATTTTTCGGTAAGACTGAAACTATGTGCACCTGAAATATATGCAGTAACACAAGGCAGATACATTACAAAACATAAAAGAATGCACACAGGCCAGTAATACACGCTTTTATCTGCCGGAATAAAGCTTGCAAGAGAGAATAAAAGCACTCTGTGAATAAGAAACACTTTATTGCCAAATGATGAGCCGTTATCAAGAATAAATGTTATAAAAAGCATTAAAAGATTTAAAGTTAAAAAAGGCAAAGCATATAGTGCACCATTTGCCATATTGAGTTTTTTGGGCAATTGCCCTTCTTTAAGATGATTATTATATATTACATTGTTTTTGTAGTCTTTATTTCCTCTTTGCCAGAAGGTTGAGTGAATTGCACCTAAAAAAAGCCAGCCAACAAAAATGCCATGTATCCACTTCCAGCCATCTATCCACGAAAAAAATGGAAAAACAAAAAAAGAAAGAACTGCAAAAAACAGCTGCAAGCCAAGAAGTTCGAGATTAAGTTTAAAAATTTTATTTTTCATTATGTAAACCTCACAAAATATATTATTTATATTATATATAATTTCAAAACAAAAATCAAGCCATAGCCGATTTTAATTATTTGAATGGTTATATTTTGAATTCTTGTGGCAATAATAATACAGAAAATAATTATTCGGAGGTAAATTATGAAAAAATCAGCAATATTATTTCTTGTTTTTGCCTTATGCACTTTTAATGTAGGCTGCGGAGGCAACAAGACAAATGATGCAAATGTTTTTTATTATACTTACAGTGATACCTACATTTCAAAT
>JAGBXL010000004.1 GCA_017629325.1 Clostridia bacterium
ATCATTTCTCTTGAATTATCGGTTTCGGGAATAAGAGATATTATTTTAACCTCTGTATCCAAATCTTTTAAAACATCTTTTGTGGTGTCGGAAAAGCTTAAGATACTATCTTTGGTGAGGTCTAGTTTAAGAGTTATTTTATTTGATACTGCTAAAGCTATAAGGTTTACAATGATTATTGCAACAATCATAAGTATTGCAGAGGTCATTGCTGTGTAGGCATATTTTCTTTTTTTATTCATAGCAATACCTCCTATCTTGAAATTCTTCGTTTTTCGGTGCGATAGATTGTGAGAAGAGTGAATATTGCAGTTACACTAAGATAATAGATAACCGAAACAAAATCTATAATACCAATAAAGAAGTTGTCAAAGTGTTTTGGAACAGAAAAAGCCGAAAGAACAGCATCTAAAACTGCAATTCCCGATGGTTTTATTCCGTAGGAAACAAGAAAGCTTGCAAGAAGAATTGCTATTGTTACAATTGCGGAAACAAGCTGATTTTCGGTTAGCGACGAAATAAAAATTCCAATAGCAATAAATGCACTTCCCATAAGGAAGAAGCCTATATAGTTGGTGAGAACTATGCCCCAGGCAACTGTTGAATAAAAGCTTAAAATAACAGGGTACATAAGCATTATGATAATTGAAATGCCAAAAACATAGAGTGCAGCTAAAAGCTTACCGCATACTATTGATGCAACACTTATGGGGGCTGTTAAAAGAAGCTGATCGGTTTTTAAAGCCCTTTCTTCTGCCATAAGACGCATTGTTAAAATGGGAATCATTATTACAAAAAGATATGGAAGAAAAGAAAAGATAAGGCTGACCGATGAATTGGAATAAATAAGATTAAAAATTGTAAATAAAATTGCACTTACGCAAACAAAGGAAGCAATAAACACATAGGCTGTGGGGGTTGAAAAATATAAACGAAGCTCTTTTTTCATTATTGCCTCAACCGATGAACAGGTCTTTGTGCTTTTGGTTTCATTATTCGTTTGTTTCATCGCAGGCTTCCTCCTTTGCTTTTTCGGTGAGTGTTATGAATATATCCTCTAAGGATACATCATAAGCTTTAAACATAAGAATTGAAAGGTCGGCATTTGCAAGAGTTTTAAAGAGGGGTTTTCTTATATCAAAGCCATTTTTGGCAATGATTATATAGTCGTTTTCATTATCTTTAGAGTCTTTAAACTCAAAACGCTCTATGCCATCTATTGATGAAAGTGCCTTTTCAATATCGGCTCTATCACCCTCGGCACGAAGAATGAATTTATTTTCACCAGAAAGCTGATATGCCAGGTTTTCAGGGGTATCTTCCGCAATGATTCTGCCCTTATTTATTATAAGGACTCTTGAGCATACTGCACTTATTTCCGAAAGAATGTGGGAGCTTATGATAAGAGTTTTTTTGGTTCCGAGCTGGGATATTACATTTCTGATATCTATTATCTGCATAGGGTCAAGACCAACTGTTGGCTCGTCTAAAATAAGGATATCAGGGTCGCCTATAAGAGCCTGTGCAATACCAACTCTCTGGCGGTAGCCTTTTGAAAGATTGCGAATTAGATAGTTTTTAACATCGGTTATTTTAACTTCTTCCAAAATTTTGTCGATTGACGATTTATCTGCCTTTTTTAAATCGCACACGAAATCAAGATATTCCCAAACCTTCATATCTGTGTAGAGAGGGGGAATTTCAGGAAGGTAGCCGATTTTCTTTTTATAGGCAATAGAATCGTCCATAATATCTATTCCGTCAATTGTAACAGAGCCATCGCTTGAGGAAATATAGCCTGTAATAATATTTAAGGTTGTGCTTTTACCGGCACCATTGGGGCCCAAAAAGCCTAAAACTTCGCCATTTTCAACTGTGAAGCTCACATTATCAAGGACAGTTTTTGAGCCATATTTTTTGGTCAGGTTTTTTACTTCTATCATAAAGTTTTTCTCCTTATAACCATTTGTAATTTATTCACGAAAAGCCGAACTGCAGCCGCCAGAGACTCGAACTCAGCACGCTCTGCATTCGTGAAAAAACGCATCTTTTTTGATTGTCAAGCTCGAAGGGCGTCAGCCCATCTTCGCTTTCCGCACCAAAAATCTGTATTTTTTCACAGATGGAGAGTTCGAAGAAGTTTTTGCAATAAATTCAAGGCAAGACAAGGAAAAAGCACAGGTAATACGCGGTGTATTGCCGAGCATTTTGACGAAGTATTGCGAAGAATTTGCCGCAAAAACCGCACTTAGTTCGAATCTCCGGCGGCTAAGTTCGG
>JAGBXL010000045.1 GCA_017629325.1 Clostridia bacterium
CATAATATTGCCAACAAATTCTGTTGGCAGCATTATAGAAGCATCAACAATCGGTTCTTCCATAAATTCTATTTCATTTGGCATAGGAAGGTTTGTTGGGTTATCAATGTTAAGAAGCTCACCGTTTGTTTTGGTAACTTTATATATAACACTCGGAGCTGTTGTTATGATGTCGAGATTATATTCACGCTCAATTCTTTCCTGAATAATTTCCATGTGTAAAAGGCCTAAAAATCCGCATCTGAAACCAAAACCTAATGCAATTGATGTTTCAGGTTCAAATGTGAGCGAAGCATCGTTAAGCTGAAGCTTTTCGAGTGCTTCTCGCAGGTCGGGAAATTTTGAGCCATCGGAAGTGTATATACCACAGAAAACCATTGGATTAACTTTTTTGTATCCCGGAAGAGGCTCATCGGCAGGATTTTCAACAGTTGTAACCGTATCCCCTACCCTTGCATCTGTTACATTTTTTATGCTGGCTGCAATATACCCTACTTCACCAGCTTTTATACTCTCTGCGGGGATTGTTCCCATAGGCGAAAGATATCCGGTTTCAACAACTGTAAATTCTTTTTTTGTTGCCATAAATCTTATTGTATCGCCCGGTTTTAAGATGCCGTCTTTAACCCTTACATATACGATTACACCCTTATATGCATCATAATATGAATCAAAAATCAGTGCCTTAAGGGGTGCATTTTCATCACCATTAGGTGGTGGAATAAGCTCTACAACCTTTTCTAAAACATCTTCAATTCCTATTCCTTGCTTTGCAGAAATCAGCGGTGCTTCCTGAGCGTCAATACCAATAACATTTTCTATTTCATTTTTAACAAAATCGGGTCTGGCACTTGGAAGATCAATTTTATTGATTACCGGAACAAGTTCTAAATCATGATCAACTGCCAAATAAGTGTTTGCAAGAGTTTGAGCTTCAATGCCCTGTGCAGCATCTACAACAAGAACAGCACCTTCACAAGCAGCTAAACTTCTTGAAACTTCATAGTTAAAGTCAACATGCCCGGGGGTGTCGATAAGGTTAAAGATGTATTCGTTATTATCCTTAGCTTTATATACTAATTTAACTGCTCTGGCTTTAATGGTTATGCCCTTTTCGCGTTCAAGCTCCATATTATCAAGTATCTGATCCTGCATTTCTCTTGAAGTTAAAACTCCTGTTTTTTCAAGCATTCTATCAGCTAGAGTTGATTTACCATGATCAATATGGGCTATTATGCAAAAATTTCTGATATTTTCCTGTCTGTCTGACATAATTTTCTCCTCAATAATATAATATTATATATTTTATCATATTTAAAGAGATTTTACAATATATAAAAAGAAAAAAGAACTGAGTATTACTCAGTTCTTTTAGTGTTACAGGTCGAGAATTGTTTTATCGCCATACACAGACGCCCAGTCTTTTTCAAAACCTTCTATTGAAATACTTGTCATAGGATGATTTACAATGTTTTCTAAAACATCGGCGGTAACTGTTGCACTATGGCAACCTGCCGCAGCACATTTATGAACCTGTTCAACATTTTTAAAGCTGGCTGCAACAACCTGGCAATCCATGTTGTATTTACTTAATTGACACACAATTTCTTCAACCACGTTAATACCGTCGCCAAGAATATTATCAAGTCTGTTAACATAAGGTGCAACAAAATCAGCTCCTGCTTTAGCTGCAATGAGAGCTTGGGCAGGTGTGAATATTGCAGTTATAGTAACGCCTATATCAAGCTTTTGTCTTTTAATTTCCATAGTAGCTTTTAAACCTTCTTCGCTAATAGGAATCTTAATATAGAAATTACCGCCAAGCTCTTTCTTTAAAAGTTTGGCTTCTTCTACAATCTTTTCAGCTTTTTTTTGAACTGTTTGAACGTGAAGCATTTTATCGTAACCGATAATGTTTCTTATCTCTTTTAAAAGATCCCAAAAATCTGCTTTTTCTTTTGAAATTATGGTTGGATTTGTTGTTACACCCGCAAGAGGATAATACTCGTTACAGTGCTTTATTGCTTCTAAATCAGCTGTATCTAATATATATATCATTTTAACATTCTCCTATGTTGAAAAATGAGAGCGTGCAACATTGTTAATTGCACGCTCATAAAAACTAAATTAATAACCAACTTTTTCCCAGCATTCAAATGGAGCTGCAAGTTCTTCACTGATATAAACCTGAGTTTTCTTTGTCTGGAGCATTGAGCTTGGGAGATAAGGTGTGATTGGACCGTGTGTGCAAAGACGGCTTGTCATTCTCTGCCATGATGAGAATGTGCCGCAGGTTGCAAGTGCATGAACTTCAATTCTTTCTTTTGCACGCATTACATCGAGAGGTCCGATAGTTGCTGCACATGGTGGAACATTGGCAATATCACCAGATTGACCGAATGTACCATTGAGAGAGTTCTGCATAATTGTCATTGGGTGAAGTTTTACAATCTGTGCGGGCTGATTGAGCCATTCTTCAATATCACCGCTGCCGATGAATTCAGGAATAGGGTCAACGAATGCCATGTGGCCTGCCCAACCAGGAGAAGTAGATGCAATATCAGCACCTGTTCCTTCGGTGATATCGTCGATTATTTTAGAATAATCTTTAATGTTTGCATTTGTGGGGAAATGAACATTTTCCATAGGCATACGGAGCTTCTCATCGATCTGGTAGTAAAGATACTTGATCATGGAATGAGCAAAACCTGCTTCGTATGTAATAGGAGCAATGTTGCCATTTTCATCTGCCCATTCATCTTCTGCTACAAGGTGAACTTTTCTACAATCAATACCGAAGTAGTTGATGAGCTGTGCAAGAGGAATGTAGGTATCGGGTTCGGGGTTACCGAGAATCATTGTAAAGCTCTTGCCTGCTTCAGATGCAGCTCTGAGGCGTTCGAAAAGTGTTGCAATGAGAACTGGATGGGGGTTCATCATAACTTTTACGTTAAATTCTGGGTGCCACCAGTCTTCTCTTTTTTCAAGATCTTTGCCGCTGAGGCTACGAACATAATCGCAAACCTTTTTGTCCTTAAAAGGAACAAATTCGTGTGGCTGAAAATCGAATTTTGTTGCTGGATCAGTAATAAAACTCATTTTAATATTTCTCCTTTTATTATTGTATTTTTAACATTAAACCATTGGTCAACAATGATTAAGTTTCCAAGATTACCTTTCCTAATTTGACCAAGCTCGGGCAAATTAAGAAGTTTAGATGGGTTTAGTGATGCAAATTTAAATACATCACATATAGAACTTCCCGTGTGAACCATCATATTGCGGCATGCAATATCAAGTGTTAGTTTTGAGCCTGCAATATCTCCGCCCCAGTCAAAGTTAATATCAAAGGCTTCTTCTAATCCGGGAATTGGCGGACCGTCTGCAACAAAAGAATCGGCAATAAGGATTATTTTGTCATCACCTTTAATTTTTTTAACAAGACGAAGCATATATGGATGAACATGAACACCCATAGAATCACAAATGAGTTCGGCATAGATTGAATCATTATAGTTTACGGTTTCATCAACACAAACACCGCGAACTTCGGGATAATTTTCAAGAGTTCCGGTTGCATTTGTATGATGTGTGCCTAATTTGAGTCCGTAAGGCATAAGAGCTTCTATCTGCTGGGGAGTAGCTTCACTATGTGCAACAGAAAAAACAATGTTTGGAATAGCTTCTTTAACATCTTTTACAAAATCGAGTATGCCTTCTCTTTCAGGTGCTATACACCAAACCTTTGCCATATCCTTTGTTGCTTCAACAACTTCGGCATAATCAGATTTAACAATAGCATCTTTCCACATATTTTTTTCTTTGTCGCATCCAAAATCAGGATTAAGGTATGGACCTTCCATATATAAGCCTAATATATTTTTACCTTTTCCTTGAGCAATTGCATCCTTGATTTTTTTTACAGCATCAAGATGTTCCTCTTTATTCATACTGTAAAAGAGTGCTGGTAAAACAGATGTAACACCATGATCAATGAGTGTTTTTGAACACTTAACAGGATCTTCGTGAAAATATGTAGTACCATCTGCATGGGTATGAATATCAATAAGACCAGGACCAACATAATTTCCTTCGGCATCAATTACCTGTGCTCCAGCGGGGATTTCTATTTTTTTACCAAAATCAAAAATCTTTCCGTCTTCAACAAGGATTGTTGCATTTGGAATATAGTGATCTGGCATTACCAGTGTTGCATTTGTAATAGCAAGCATACAATCATCTCCTTATAATCACTAACATCTAAATTATACATTTTTACATAAATATTGTCAACACATTATTTAATAATTTTTAATATTATTTTGACGTAATCATTGACATAAATTGCTGTAAGATGTATAATATAACATATTTTATTAACACATTAGGAGGAATTATAATGTACAAAGATTTTAAAATCAGTGCACCGTTTTTTGAAGTGGGTCCTAAAGCCTATCTTTACGGTGAAGAAATGCTTAAACTTGCCAAAGTAATTGACAAAACAGCAATGAAATATGATGTTGATGTAATAGTAACTCCACAGTATACTGATATCAAACTTCTTGCTGACAACACCGAAAGAATTCTCGTTTTTGCACAGCACATGGATTCACTCGAAGTTGGAAGAGGCTTAGGAAGTGTGCTCCCCGAAGCTGTTAAAGCTGCCGGTGCTGTTGGTGTTATGCTCAATCATGCCGAAAAGCCTTTAACACTTGAAGAAATAGAAAAAACAATAAAACGTGCAGATGAAGTTGGCTTAGGTACAATTGTTTGTGCAGATACAGTTGAAGATGTTAAGAAAATTGCAATGATGGGTCCTAACCTTATTGTTGCAGAACCAACCGAACTTATTGGCACAGGTAAAACAAGTGATACAAGCTATGTTACAGACACAATTAAAATGGTAAACGAAATAAATCCTGATATTATGGTGCTTCAGGGTGCCGGTATTTCAAACGGAAACGATGTTTATAACATGATAAAATGTGGTGCTCAGGCAACCGGTTCTACAAGTGGTATTATAAAAGCTGCCGATCCTTATGCTATGGTTGAAGAAATGCTCTTTAATCTTAGAAAAGCATGGGACGAATTACATAAATAATAACTTAGAAAGGAATGAACCGTCATTAAACAGGAATCATTAAACCAGGCTAAAAACGCATATAAAATTGAAAGTGAATGCATTGAAAAAATGCTTGAATACTTTGACGAAGAAGCTTTTTCAAAGGCTGTTGAACTCTTGGCAAATGCCCAGAGGATTGGAACAACCGGCTGCGGACACTCTGGCATTATATGCTCTCATTTTTCACACCTTCTTTGCTGCATTGAACGTCCTTCAAGATTTATTTCACCTGCTGAAGCTGTTCACGGTGCAACAGGATTTTTACAGGAAGGCGATGTTTGTGTATTTGCATCAAGAGGCGGTAAAACAAAAGAGTTGTTACCTATAATTGATATATGCAAAGCAAAG
>JAGBXL010000046.1 GCA_017629325.1 Clostridia bacterium
GGATAGATAAACCCATTGTTACAAGCCGCGAAGATGCAAAAGCACTTTATGATGCAGCTAAAAAATACGGCGTTCTGGTAACGGGTGGTTCCACAATGAAATATAATTATGAAACTCTTACCCTTCAAAACAAAATCAAATCAGGACAGCTTGGAAATATTACGGGTGGGTTTATGAACTTTCCAGGAAACTTAGCAAGTGAATATTCGGGGCTTCATTTCTATGGTCCACACCTTTTAGAAATGTGCCTTTCTGTTTTTGGATATGACGCAAAATCCGTTCAGGCACATGTTTTAAACGACGGGAATATAACTGTTACTGTTTTTTACGACGATAAAAATGTTAATTTAAATTTCAATGGTAAAACCGGCGGAAAATATTATGGACTGGTTTTAGGTGATAAAAACAGTGTTGTTTGTGAATTCGACCTTTCGGTTATATATAAGCTTGGCTTTGACAGATTTATTAAAATGCTTAAAACAGGCAAAATGCCCCTTACTTTAGACGAACTTTTGAAACCTGTTTATATGCTCAATAGCATTCTCGATTCAATTAAAGAGAATAAAAAGATTGATATATAATATAAAGTATCAAAAAAAGGTTCCTTGTTAATAGTTGGGGTTTGAGATTCTTCAGCTTTGCTTCAGAATGACAGTTCGAATTTTTAAAACATATCGCTAATGTCATTCTGAGCGTTAGCGAAGAATCCCCTATCACACCAAACCCCAACATTTTTTATAGAACCCAAAAAAACTCCATTTGCCAAAAGGCAGATGGAGTTTTAGTTTTTTTTTAGTTTTTAGTTTACATATACAACATTCAAACTTACAGCATGGAATCTTGATCTTGATACGACATAGTCTGCATCATTGCCTGCTGCAAAATAGCTTTCAATGCCGTTGATAGTTGGTTCCTTATAAACATCAGCACCTATTACAACGCCTGTGTTTCTGTCTTTTTGTAGTTCAACAAAAACAGTTTTACTCGCAACGAGATTTACAGGGTAAATGTCTGCGGGGGTAAGTGTTCCAGCCAAGGTTTCGTTGTGAATTTGATCAATAGTTTTATTCTTAACAAGAATAGACTTGCTGCCGTCTATTGTATAAACATAGCCTGCACCATAACCGACTTTCTTTCCGCCATATCCAGACACACCCGTATCAGTACTGCTATATACGGTTTTGTTGTTTACATAAGAGAAGTCTATCTGCATTGCAGTGATTTCATTTTTGTCATCATATGTAACTCTTGCCATATCACCAGGTTTTAAATTATTGATGGTTGTTTTGAGTGGTTCCTGGTCGATGGTATATTTTGCGGGACTGTATAATTTAATCCATTTTCCGCTTAAATACATTTTTACAATCTTAACCGGATCTTCGTTTTCATTTATACCTGTTGTTACAGATTCAACAATACCTGTGGATGTGTCCTCGCCAACGCTAGCAGCACCTGAACCGTCGCGCTGCCATAAAACAAAGGATGCACCTTCTTTTGTTACATCATAGCCAAAGGCTTCTATGTTTTTTGAATTATTACTGGTCCATGAATCAAGTGAGGACTGTGTATAAATATTGTAATAATCAGTATTATCCTTGTTTTCTGCTGATTTTGGCACCTGCATAACTGTTGCACCGGTTTTTAAGGCAAAGTATGGGTAAAAGACACCGGAGGTGAAATAAAGTTTACCCAGCGCTGCGGTATAGCCATGACTTGTGTTGTCATCAAAAAGAACAGGGCGTGATTCTGTGTTTACCGAACCAAGAATACTTGCAACACCCTCAGTATTTTCAATTGCTTCATATACCTTACTTAATTCGCCATTTGCATTAACTGCAAATTTTATAACTCTTAAGGTGTTGTCTTTTGTAAGAAGTGTTTCTAAATAATTTGTTGCATCTGCTCTAGATGTGGAAATGCCATTATAGGTTAATTTTTCGGCAAGATTAAGTTCAAGAAGCTCACCCTCGGGAGAAAAAATTCTTGCACATGGTCTGGCACCCAGGCCTGAACCAAGCTCACGGGCAAAATCGGCAAGGTAACCATAAGAAACAGATGTGGAATACTCTTCGATATACACAACCTGATTTCCCATACCTAAATATGCAACAATCTGTGTGCCCATTTTAACATCATTTAAGGTCTTAATGTTTTCAGTAAAGTATTTTGAAAGAGTAATCTCTTTATCTTTACCTAAAACAAGAACCGAATTATCGGAAAGCTCACTGTATGTACCACCTATTCTTTCGGTGAATCTAATAATTTCAAGAACTTTGCCATCTTTTGATTCAACATAACCAACAACTGTGTTTGCGGTTAAATCAGAAAGCTCAAGTGCTTCACCGTTGGTGTCTACTATACTATAGTCGATATCATCGGAAATAACCCTCATTGCATTGACTTTATATTTGTCATAAATTTTACCATCTATAGTGTTTACAGAACCTATAACACCATATTCAATGCTTTTAACTGTGATAACATCGATTTTACCATTTTCGTCGTTATCTATAAGCTCAATCATACCTGCATCAGGATTTATAGCTGCATTAATAGTGTTTTGTGCTGCTGCAAGGTATTTGCCATTGAAAATAACGGTGTAGTCGGTATCTAAAGTGTATTTTTCTTCTTTTGAAGAATCATCATTATAAACAGTAATAACATTTGAAGAGAGCTTTAAGCTATCGTCCTGATCGAAAGAAAGAACCTTGTTGCCAACACCATAGGCTGCAAGAATTTCTCTTTTCTTTTCGCCTTTAAAGAATACTCTTGCCTTTTTGCCTAAAAGTGAGTTGTGGCCATCGCCATAGAATTCTTTTCCATTTATTGAGATACCATCTGTATCCATTTTAGCTGATGCAGAATAAAGACCTGTTGTTTTATTAGCATCTGCAATACCTTCTGCAATATATATATTGTGATAAACAGAAAGAAGGTTTTTACCCTCTGTTTCTGCATATTCAAAATCAGAACCGTAGGAGGTTACATCTAAAATATCTGCACATGCTGCTTCAAAAATAAGCTTTGCGGCATCGGCATGTGAAAGATACGCATCGTTTGAAAGATTAAAATATGCACCTATGCCTGTGTTTTTTGCAACCATATAATACCCTGTGGGGAAACCACCCAAAAGCTCTGCCTTGCTGCCGTGGCCTGTTGCACACATAACAATTTTTAAGGCTTGGGCATAGGTTATGGGAAGCTCAGGCTGGAAAATATCAACATTTGAAATAAGCCCTGCATCTTTTGCAAATTTAATGTTGCCCGAATATTTGTGGTCGGCTGCAACATCTGCAAAGCCTGTTGCAACACCTGTTGTTTCGTCTTTGCCAAGGAGCATGCTGACTGCTGCAACAAATTCTGCTCTTGTTATTGTTTCACCTTCTGCA
>JAGBXL010000047.1 GCA_017629325.1 Clostridia bacterium
TTTACCAAGTGTTAAAGAAATGCTTTTTATGGCTTTATCGGAAAGAAATATAAATATTATATCTGAATTTATAAGAAGCTCTTCCAAAGACGGATAAACACACATATCATTTTCACCTGCAAAGCTTGCCGCAGCAGATATATTTGAAGAAAACACACCGCCTGGCTCAAGAGGCATTTCTTCGCCAACATGAGAAATACGATAATTCTTTATATGATTTTTTAAAAGATTATTTACCGCAGCTACAGGTTTTCCAAGACCTATAAATGAATATTTCATTTTAATCCTCCGGACTTATAAGAGAAAATTCACCCTTCAGGGCTTTTAAAAGTTCAGCATTTGTTTTTATTTCAAACGAAGTTTCTATGCCTCCCCTGCCCTCGCCGCCTTTATGATGGCAGTCGGAGCCGCCGCACTCTAAAAGATTATATTTTTTTGCCCACATAAGAGCAATATCGTTTCGGGAATCGTGCCCTTTATGAGCATTGAGGGTTTCTATACCGTCGGTATAGCCAGGTTTCATAACTGTCATTCCATTGCGGAAGGGGTGTGCCTGATATATAAGCATGCCATTTTCATGAACAATTTGGCAAAATTCTTTAAGGTGAAGCTTTATTATATTTTCTTCGTTGGATTTATTATATTTTTTAAGAAATTCTTCTGTTACACCATACACAAGATAATCGTTTGAAGTGTATATATTGCGATACTCCATGCCAAGAAGAATATTTAATCTTCCATCTGCCATTTCTTTTGCTCTTTTATATCCGCTTACATAGAAATCGCATTTTTCACTCCATGATAAATTATCCATTCCTTCGAATGTTGCCGCTGAAAAATGGTCGGTTATAACCATGGTTGAATAACCGTATTTAATATAGTTTTCTATCATTTCCTCCAAAGCTAAATCGGCACATTTGCTAACATCTATTGTATGACAGTGAAGATCGGATTTATATGTCATTTGAATTCTCCTTTAAATTGCTTTATTTATGGTATTTTTCGTTGGCATTTATTTTAAATGCTCTGTATATTTGCTCTGTTAAAAACACTCGCATAAGCTGATGGGGAAAAGTCATTTTTGAAAAGCTTAAGCGAAAATCAGACCTTGCCTTAACACCTTTAGAAAGCCCCAGAGACCCACCTATAACAAAGCAAATTGTGCTTTTGCCGGAAAGTGCAATATCGGATAGCTTTTGTGCAAATTCCTCGCTTGTTAAAGCCTTTCCCTCAACACAAAGAGAGAAAACATAGTCTGATGGAGAAATGTTTTTTAATATTTTTTCACCCTCTAATTCAAGCACCTTTTCTTCTTCTGCCAAAGAGGGATTATCGGGGATTTTTTCATCGGAAAGTTCGATTATCTGAACTGTGCAGAATCTGCTTAATCGCTTGGTGTATTCATCTATTGCATCTTTTAAATATTTTTCCTTTAATTTGCCAACACATACTATTTTTATTTTCATTTTTTCCTCCTGAGGCGATTTTAAATCGAAAAACCACCCAGTGTGATAATATCACAAATGGGTGGTTTTGTAAAGCTTTTAGCTACCTTACATATAGCATATATTCAGTTTTTAAGATGCTCAAGCGCATAAAGCAAGGTTTTTACCTGAGGAATTGTGTTGAATACTCCAAAGCTTACTCTTACCGCCCCATTATCCTCTGTTCCGAGGGCAATATGCGACGGATATGCACAGTGATACATGGCACGGCTTGCTATATTATAAGAAGAATTCAAATACTCCGAAACAGCTTGCGACGGAAGGCTATTGTGAACAAATGAAACCGTTCCCACTCTGCCCTCACTAGTTTTTTTACCAATTATTTTATAGTCTGGAAGTTCCAAAAGACCATTTAAAACATAATTACACAAAGTTTGTTCATGACGGTATATCCAATCACAGCCAAGTGATGACACAAAGCTTACTGCAGCCCCAAGACCGCATATACCCGGATAATTAAGAGTTCCTGCTTCAAACCTATCGGGAAGCTCATCGGGCTGAGTTAAAAGATGAGAATTACTGCCCGTGCCGCCGTACATATAGGGTTTTAGCACAAAATCTGTGTTTATTAAAA
>JAGBXL010000048.1 GCA_017629325.1 Clostridia bacterium
ATTCCAAGGGTGAGTGAAAACAAAATGGCACTTTTGCAGAATTTAAGATTTTTATAAAGAGCTTTTGATTTGAGGCTTTCCTTTTCAATAAACACCGCATCTTCGCCTTTTTCAAGGTCAAAAAAAGCATAGCTTCCCTTTGGTAAGGCCGTCATTTTTACAAGAGGTAAGAATTTATCCAAAAGATTTTGTATATTTGAATCTTCCTCTTTACACGCCATATATCTTAATATTTCTTTTCTTGGTGGATTTATATTTTCGCCATTAAAAACATGAGAATAAACAGTGTTTTTTATCATCGATTTATCCTTAAAATAAAATTTTATATGTTAATTATATAATAAGATTGCATAATTTTCAATACAAGCAATAAAAAAAGAGGCTTCAATAGGTGAGCCCCTTTTTTTATTTTAATATAATTAGTTGTTCTGGTTATTATTCTGATTGTTGTTCTGGTTCTGGTTGTTCTGGTTGTTCTGGTTCTGGTTGTTTTGGTTGTTGTTGTTATTATTGTTTTTCTGGTTTTCAAATTTTTTCATTTAATAACACCTCCGATTATATTGTTGCCTTTTCACAAAAAAAAATTCAAATTTTTAAAAATCAGTTTTTGTCATTTAAACTTGAAAAAAATATAAACTTATGATATACTGCACTTTGTAATGAAGTGTGATTTTGAGGTGGAATTATGATAGGTTATTATAATGTATCTGTAATACTAACATATATCAGTCTTTTTTCCGCGGTTTATGGCATGACAGAAGCCTTAAGGGGTGATCCTAAGGTGGCTCTTATATGCCTTATGTTCTGCGGTCTTTGCGATATGTTCGACGGCACCATTGCCAGAAAATGCAAACGCACTCCCGATGAAGAAAGCTTTGGAATCCAAATAGATTCTCTTTGCGATTTGGTGTGCTTTGGTGTTTTCCCTGCTATGCTTGGCTATGGTATAAAAGATATTTCGGTTAGTTCCTTAGATATTTTTGCTTCAGCTATTTTTGTTCTTGCAGCTATTATAAGGCTTGGCTATTTTAATGTTCAGGAGATTAACCGTAAGCATGAAACGGCGGCAAAAGGGAATATTACGAAGGTCTTCCCGTAACAAGTGTGTCGCTTCTTTTACCCGTAATATTCCTTATGGGCAGATATATAAAAAGAATATCCACAATAAATATATATAGTGTGGCTTTAATGCTCATTGCAGTAGCCTTTGTTTCAAAATTTAAAATTAAAAAACCATATATGCATGGTCTTATAGCCACGGCATTTATTGGCCTTGTGGTATTTTTGCTTATTTTAAAAGAAGGGGACAAAATTATATAATGTCTAAGCTATACACAACCTTTGCAGGAAGAATGCTTCTTAAAATATTAACTGCACCTGCCGTCTCAAAGATGGCAGGTTCCTTTATGGAAAGCTTTCTTTCAAAATTTATTATAGAGCCTTTTATAAAGAAAAATAAAATAGATATGAGCGATTATAAAATAGAAAACTGGAAATGCTTTAATCATTTTTTCACAAGAAATCTCCGTCCCGGCAAAAGACCGATAGATATGAACCCTGTGTCTTTAATATCGCCTTGCGACGGGTATTTAACTGTTTATAATATTTCCGATGATTCAAGCTTTGAAATTAAAAATTCTGTTTACACTTTAGACGAGCTTTTAATGGATTCCAATTTGGCATCTGAGTATCACGGAGGACTATGTTTGGTTTTCAGGCTCACTCCATCTGATTATCACCGCTATATTTACCCTGATACAGGGGCTAAACTTAAAAATACCTACATTCCCGGAATTTTTCACACAGTTCGCCCCGTAGCCTTTAAAAAATATCCGGTTTTTAAAACCAATAGCCGCGAATACACCGTTCTTGGCACCAATAATTTTGATGATGTGGTGTTTATGGAAGTGGGAGCTATGATGGTTGGAAAAATAGTTAACTACCATCAGGAATATAATTTTACAAAAGGCGAAGAAAAAGGCAGATTTGAATTTGGTGGCTCAACAATTATTATGCTTATAAAAAAAGATGTTGCACTCATAGATACAGAAATTAAATCTGCAAGCAACAGGGGAGAGGAATACAAAGTTAAACTTGGCGAAAGCATAGGAGTTAGAATATAGAAAAAGATATTAGCATAAAATATGCTAATGTTTTTTAGTGAATAGGTAATAGTGAAGAGTGAATAGAAATGGTTGAAATCCGCACAATATGCGGATTTCTTTTTGTTTATCAAAAAACTCTTGACAAAACAAAAAATATGGTGTATCCTAACTGTACTAGAACACATAATACAGTTGGAAAGGGGAGATAAAATGATAAAGCTAGATTTCAAAGACGGTAAAAGCCTTCATGAGCAAATAGAAGACGGATTTAAAAACCTTATTATAAATAAAATCCTTGCCGAAAATGAGCAGCTTCCATCGGTGAGAGAGCTTTCGCTCACTCTAACCGTTAATCCCAACACAGTGCAAAAGGCATATAAAGAACTGGAAAACGATGGCTTTATATATAGCATAAAGGGTAGGGGTAATTTTGTTGCTCCGGTATCTTTCACAAAGGATAGCAAAAAAATAAATGAACTCTACGATAACCTTGAAAGCTCCATAAAAGCTCTTATTTATCTTGGAGAAGATGCAGATAAAATAGATGAATTTATAAAAAAGGTAAAGGAGGATATGTAAATGATAAAGCTCACAAATGTTACAAAATCGTTTGATGGTTTTAAAGCTTTAAATGGTTTTAGCTGCCATATAAGAAAGGGCACAATTTATGGCTTGGTAGGCCCCAACGGTGCCGGAAAAACAACTGCCATAAACCATATAAATGGCTCTTTAAAAGAGGATAGCGGCTCTGTTAAGATAGGCGGACAAGAGGTTTATGAAAACGAAGAAATAAAAAAAGAAATTTTAAATATATCAGACGAATGGTTTTATTTTTCTACCTACACAATAAAACAAATGGCTTTATTTTATAAGGATATTTACAAATCTTTTTCTACCGAAAGATATGAAAAATTAAAAGAAGTTTTTAAGCTAGACGAAAAAAAGCAAATAAGAAAGCTCTCCAAGGGTCAAAAAAAACAGGTTGCATTCTGGCTTAGCCTTTCGGCAATGCCAAAGGTTCTTATTTTAGATGAGCCACTCGATGGCTTGGACCCTGTTATGAGAAAGCAGGTTTTAAATTTAGTTATTGCCGATGTTGCCGACAGAGAAATGACTGTTCTTGTTTCTTCTCATAATTTAAGAGAGCTTGAAGATATCTGTGATTGGGTAGGCATAATCCATGAGGGTAAAATAATTGCCGAAAAGCCCCTTGATGATTTAAAGGGTAGCGTTTTTAAGCTTCAGCTTTCGTTTAAAGAAGATGTAGAGGAATTTATAAATTCTCTGCCAGGGCTTATGCACGTTTCAAAAATTGGCTCTGTTTATAGTATTATTGTTAAGGGTAATCCCGAAGAAACACAAAACATAATAAAAACAAAAGAACCTATTCTTATGGAAAGAATAAGCCTTACATTAGAAGAGGTATTTATCTATGAGTTGGGAGGTTTGGGATATGATTTCAAAAACATCATTTTTTAATAAAGGAATATATAAATCAACACTTAAAAGATTTGCCTGGGGCAGCGTTCTTTATTTTGCAGTTCTGTTTTTATCAACAACCCTTTCAATCCTTCTTAGCACAGATATTCATTATTTGCATGTGCCCCACGATTATTTTCAAAATAATCCCCTGATTTTCAGAAATAATTATTTTGTTATTCCCATGCTATTGGCAATAGCTACCCCAACTGTTGTGGCTGCACTTGTTTTCAGGTTTATTCATTCCAAAAATCAGGCAATATTTTCGCATAGCCTGCCTATATCCAGAAAAGCGAACTACATATCTTCTGTTTTAGCATCGCTCACACTTATGCTTGTGCCAATATTATTAAACGCTTTATCACTTATGCTGGTTTGCCTGTGTGGATATGGAAACTATTATACAATGGCTGATTGTGTTTTATGGATATTCTATAATATATATGTTATTTTTATAATGTTTTCATGTGCATGCTTTGCCGTGAGCCTCACAGGAAACGGCTTTGCTGCAATAATAATTAATTTTATTATTCACATTTTCCTCTTTATTCTTGCAGCTTCCTTTGAATCTATGGCAGAAAGCTTTATATATGGCTATGCGGGAATGGATACTTTGTTTGAAAGAATAGCAAATAATAATTTTGCATATTTTGCATTTTCTCTCTCAGACACCCATTTTCGTGAAAGAATAGAGCTTTTTAAGCTTATAGAATTTGCTCTTGCCTCGATGGTTCTTTACTTAACATCATATTGTCTTTATAAAAAAAGAAGGCTCGAAACCGCAGGCGATGTTGCAGGCTTTAAGTGTTTAAACAGCATATTTAAATATTTTGTTACTTTTCTTGCCACAGCATTATGTTTCACAGTGTTTTCATCATATATAGGTGAGAAGAATGTGGTTTTTATAGTTATTGTTGCAATAGTGAGTGTGGTTTGTTATGTGGCTTTGGAAATGATTTTAAAGAAAACCTTTAATGTGTTTTATTCATGGAAGGGCTACCTTGTTTTTGCCTCGCTTTTTACGGTTATGATTGTTTTCATATCGCAAACATCTTTTATGGGATTTGAAACCCGCGTTCCTAAATCAGACGAAATAAAAGAGGCAACAGTATATAATTATTATCATAAAAGCGAAGAACCCTTTACCTCAAACGAAGAAGTCATTGATATGGCAATAAAGCTTCATCATGAATTTACAGACGGAGAAATCCCCAAAATAAAAGGCAGAGTTAATTTTACCCCCGATGAAGCTCTTACAAATCTTCATATAAAATATAAGCTCAAAGACGGAAGCACTTTAGATAGAAAATACACAGTTACTTTAAATAAATCAACTCTTGTTATGAACGATTTTTATAAAATAGACGAATATAAGAAAAAGAGCGAAATTATCTTTACCGAAGATTCTAAAATAACAAATGCCTTTATTGATTATGAAAACAAAATTGATAATTATGAAGAATTGATTGAAGAAATCCGTAAAGATGTTTTAAACCTTGATTATAGCGAACTTTATCCCGAAAACTACGATGGATATGAAACAATTTATTCAATAAGACTTCAGTATAACACAGAGCCTGAGCATCTATCAGAGGGCGAGGCAATTGTAAATTATAACCATATATCTATTAACCAAAGATATGTAAATGCAATAAAATGGCTTAATGAAAATGGATATTCAAAATATAAGAGAGTATCCACAGAGGTATATGTAGACTAAAATACAAAAGGCACGAAACCAATCAAGGTTTCGTGCCTTTAAACTTATTCTAATGAGGTATACATTCCATATAACTTGGAATATTCCCCTTGCTTTTTAATAAGCTCCTTATGTGTGCCGCTTTCTGAAATGCCGTCTTTTGTTAAAACAATAATTTTGCTTGCATTTTTTATTGTGGTTAATCGGTGGGCAATTGTAAAGGTTGTTCTTCCTTTCGCCAGGCGTTCAAGAGATTTTTGAACAATGAGCTCGCTCTCATTATCAAGAGCACTCGTTGCTTCATCTAGAATAAGAATAGGTGGATTTTTTAAAAACACTCTTGCAATTGAAATTCTCTGCTTCTGTCCGCCCGAAAGCTTTAAGCCTCTTTCGCCAACATAGGTGTTGTAACCTTGGGGCAGGCTCATTATAAATTCGTGGGCACCTGCATTTTTGGCGGCCTCAATTATTTCTTCATCGCTTGCCCTCTCGCAGCCGTAGATAATATTTTCTTTAACTGTTCCGCTGAAAAGATACACATCTTGCTGAACAACACCGATGTTGTTTCTAAGGGTTTTAAGGCTTATATCTTTAATAGATTTGCCATCAATGGTAATATCGCCCTCTGTTAAATCATAGAAGCGGGGAATTAAATTGCAAAGTGTGGTTTTTCCTCCGCCCGATGGGCCAACAATTGCAATATTATCGCCTTTTTTAACATCAATGCTTATATTAGATAAAACCTCTGTGTCTTTATCGGAATATGCAAAGGTAATATCTTTAAAGCATATATCACCCTCAAGGAATTCAACATCTTTTGCATTTTCGCTATCATATATATCGGGTTTTTCATTCATTATTTCATTAAATCTTTCAATACCTGTTATGCCTCTCTGGAACTGCTCAGTAAATTCAACAAGCCTTCTTATTGAAGCAATAAGAGTTTGAATGTAGAGAAAATATGCAATTAAATCTGCCGCATTTATTTTTCCATACACCATAAAAAGTGAACCTGCAATAAGCACTGCCACATACATTATTCCGTCGAAAAATCTTGTGGAAGAATGGAATCTTGCCATATAAACATAGGCATTCTTTTTAGAATGGTAAAATTCCATATTTCCCTTTTCAAATTTTTCTTCTTCTTTTTCTTCGTTTGCAAAGCTTTTTACAACTCTTATTCCAAGTAGACAATCTTCAACCTGCGAATTTAATTCGCCAATCTGTTCCCTTTGCTTTTTAAAAGCATTTTTCATTCCCTTGCGGAAGAAAATAACCGAAAGCATCATAATTGGTAGAATTGCAAAAATAATAAGAGTTAAATAAAGATTAACAGAGCTAAGTATTATAAATGAGCCTATAATTTTAATTGAGCAAATAAAAATTTCTTCGGGTCCGTGGTGGGCAAATTCGGTAATATCAAAAAGGTCGTTAGATATTCTGGACATTATCTGCCCAACCTTAGCGTTGTCATAATAGTTAAACGAAAGCTTCATAAGGTGTGAAAACATATCCCTTCTCATATCGCTTTCAATTTTAACACCCACAACATGCCCCTGATACGACATAAAATAGCACGCATAAGTATCAACAAGCCTTAAAAATAAATATAAAAGCCCAAGCTTTAAAACTGTTGAGAGCAGAAGTGCACCATCTCCAAGCTCTGCCACATTTGTTATGTGCCTCACAATCATTGGAAGCACAAGCTCGCACACTGTTGAAAGTGCGGCAAAGAAAAGGTCTAAAAGAATAATCGGGATATATGGCTTAAAATATTTCCCAAACGACTTTAAATCGCTTAAACTGTTTGTTTTTTTCATTTGAAAGGTCCTTCTTTCTTTTTGGAGATATAAAAATTATTGACAAAACATATTTTATTATATATAATATTTATAGAAAAAGGTAAGACCTCAAACGGTTATGCCAAAAGATTTAGATTAAAAAATAACCCAGACTTTTAGCGGAGTGGGGGTTATTTTTTTATGGAAATTACTAAAAGTAAAAGAACAATCATAAAATAAATTATGTATTCGTTTCCCATAAGCTATCACCTCCTTTACAAGAGATGATGACATAACCGCCCAGTTTTTACACTGTTTTTGGCCTTACCTTTAAGATATATTATACAACATATTTTATTGTATTTCAATAATTATATTTTAATGGTATTCTCATTTGACAATTTTGAAAATATATGATATAAATAATATACCACACAAAATTCAATAGTCCCTTTTTAGCACGTATTTTTTGTCTTTTGGCAAAAATGCAGGCTCTGTTTTTTACGTGCTTTTTGGGTTCGTGAATTTTGTGTGGTAACAAAGGAGCTCTGCATTTTTCGGTGCATGGGCTTTGCCTGTGCACCTTTTTTGTTTTGCTCCTTATTGTCGCCAAGCAATACCATAAAAAAACACAAACCCTTTTCCTGTTTTGGAAAAGGGTTTGTGTTTTATCGTTTTATTTTTCTTGTCGAAGTCTTTTCAAACTCTGTATCTCTTATTTCAATTTGTGCAATCTTTTTGTATTTTGGCAGAGGCTCACAAACAGATGTGATATCTTCTCTTAGCTTCTTTTCAACATTTTCAATTCCAAGCTTTTTAACTTCATCTGCATTTAAAAATACCTCTGCAATAAGGGCGGTTTCGCCGTTTTTATCTTTTGCCGATTTAACAATTGCTTCCGCAACATAGGGAACCTTTAAAACATAGTTTTCTATTTCTTCGGGGAAAATGTTTTTTCCATTTGTTAAAACAATAAGGTTTTTCTTTCTGCCGGTTATAATAAGCTGACCTAAATCGCTCATTCGTCCGTAGTCGCCGGTAGAAAACCAGCCGTCTTTTAAAACCTCTTTGGTTTTTTCTTCGTCTTTATAGTAGCCAAGCATAACAGTGTCGCCTTTAACAACAATCTCACCGTCGCCGCTTGCCTGAATATCGTCAAATTTAATATCAAGGCAGGGCACAACCATTCCGCCTGTTCTCCAGTCGTTAAATCTTTCTCTGTTTCCGCTTATAAGGGGAGAACACTCTGTTATGCCATAGCCGTTTACAACGGGAATACCAATAGAATAAAAGAAATCGCCCAAATCGGGATTAACCGGAGCACCGCCTGTCATAATGCTTTTAAAATTACCGCCAAGGGCATTGTGAATAGAAGAAAAGAGCTTTTTCCTCACATCAATTCCAAGGCTTAATAGAAAATTGCTCACGGGAATCATTATTTTTAAGAGCTTGTCTTTTTTACCCTCTTTGGCATTTGCCCATATTCTTTTATGGAATAATTCCAAAATTGCAGGAACAACAAACATATAGTCGGGCTTATAAAGATTTAAATTTTTAACAACGGCTTTCATGTTTTCGTTTATGCAAATGCAGGAGTGATTATGCATAGAAACAAGTATTCCTGCAACAGCCTCATAAGTGTGATGATAGGGAAGAACCGAAAGGCATTTTGAATATACAGTTGCAACTCTTAAACCGTTGTAAATCATAGAGGTTAAGTTGTGTTCCGATAGCATAACACCCTTTGCAAGCCCTGTTGTGCCCGATGTATAAACTATCATTTTCATTTTCATATAATCTTTATCGTAAGAAAGAATGTCATCACTTTCTTCTCTGCCTATGCTAACAAGCTTTTTATATGATAAAATTTTTCCGTCGTCTTCTTCCTCGTCAAGCCCTATATAATATTCAATTTCAGGGATCTTTTCCATGATTTCGGGAATGTATTTTTTATATTTTGCCGAGAAGAAAAGCACCCTGCAGTCGCTGTGAGAAGCAACATACAAAACATCTTCAAAGGGAAGCTCTTTATCTATTGGAATAAACACGCTGTCCGATTTTAAAACCGAAATAAAAACATTTATCCATTTGTAGCTGTTTTCCGAAAGAATAGAAATATGAGTTTTTTTAATTCCCATTTTTGCCATACCTTTTTCAAGGGCTAAAACATCGTCGGCAAATTCTTTATATGTAACAGTGTGAACGCTGTCATTTCTTCCTGTTTTATACATAAATGCAGTTTTATCCCCTGCATCTTTAACACACAAATCTATCATGTGGGCTATTGAATCAATTTTAACTGTATCATTTAAAGGATAGTTTTTTAATTTACGCATATCATCAGTCCTTTCTTGCTAATTTTATTATATAAATCCCGCAAAATTAAATCAACCGATAGACTTTTGTATCGTGTTGTAAAACCAACATATTGTAGAAAAATGTTGGATTATATAAAAACCGTTCGGGGATTTTCTTTTCAAAATCCCCGAACGGTTTTAAAGCGAACAAATGTTAATTTAACTATTTTGCATTATAAATCAAATTTAAAGTAATACATTTTGTGGGTATCATAGTCATAAATGGCTATTGTAAAATGATCTGGGCGTTTGTCTATTAATTCTATGCTGTCTTTACTTTCTGCATCTCTATTTTCAAATATATAATAACCATTTTTAATTTTGGGAATATGTGCCTCTTGTGCCAGCTCATCTCCGTATGGTGAACCATCTCTAATCTCGCCATACATAATATAATTAAGGTTTTCAGGTAAAGGAAGCTTATTCCAATCTTTTACTATTTCCAAGGCTTTTGCTTTGTTATTTGAACAATCCAAAATTAGATAGTGTGAACCATCTACCGGAAATCCACCATGGGTGTCAAGCTCTTCAACAACTAAAAAATCTTTTTTGGTAAAACCAAAATATTTTGTTGTTTGGTCTATATAGCTATCTATTGGGTTTATCAAAATTAGAAAAGCCACAAAAGTCAGCAGATAATGTGCTATTGGAAGAAATGTTTTTGCTGTAATCTTGTTTTCTACCCATGTTTTTTTGAGTGCATACACATAAATAAAAAGATATGAAGTTGATATTATTATCATAATCAAAGCTTTTATTATTTCAAGAAAATGAAATTCTGCTATCAGTACACCCAAAATCCATATAACACACATAGGAATGACTAATATGGAAATAGGAATTGGTATTGCAAAAAGAATAAATAAAAGTATAATTAAAATTTTATTTTTCATATTACTTGTCCTTTTTTGTAAGATAGAGTTTTACATTCATCAGGGAATAGGAAAAAAAGAATTGGAATTGTCAAATTGAATGCAAACGAGATTATCTCGTTTGCACGATAGCCCGACGCTGTACAAAGGTACTGCGAGGGTGAATTTTGGCAATAGCAAAAGGCATGAAATAAAAGGAATCCGTAATAAATACGGATTCCAACAAATTGTTATTTTGGAAATTATGGCGTAAACTTTTGAATTTTAATATTTTGTTTCGCCTTTTGCGTTCCAAACTTTTTTTACATTCCCTGGCAATTATTTGTTTTTATTTTTTGCCTCAACCTGTGCCTGAACAGAAACAGGAAGTCCCCAAAGATTGATAAAGCCTTCAGCGTCTTTCTGGTTGTAAACTTCATCTTCGCCAAATGTTGCAATTTCTTCGGAATAGAGCGACCAATCACTCCATACGCCTGCTTTAATCATATTACCTTTGTAAAGTTTAATTCTAACCTTACCTGTAACATGTTCCTGTGTTTTTTCAACAAAAGCAGAAAGTGCTTCACGAAGAGGTGTGTACCACTGACCATTGTAAAGAAGGTCTGCAAATGTGATTGCAAGTTCCTGCTTTTTGTGCATAGTCATTTTATCTAAACACATTGTTTCAAGGTAGTTGTGTGCAAAGTAGAGGATATCACCGCCCGGTGTTTCATAAACACCGCGGCATTTCATACCAACGAGTCGATTTTCAATAATATCTAAAAGACCAATACCATTTGCTCCGCCAATTTCATTTAATTTTAAAATGATTTCTTTTGCACTCATTTTTTTGCCGTCAAGTGCTACCGGAACACCTTTTACAAATTCTAATTCAACATAAGTTGGGGCATCGGGTGCTTTCATTGGAGAAACACCCATTTCCAAGAAGCCTTCTTTTTCGTATAAAGGCTCATTGCCTGCATCTTCAAGGTCTAAGCCTTCGTGTGAAAGATGCCAGAGGTTTTTATCTTTTGAATAGTTTGTTTCGCGGTTTATTTTAAGAGGAACATTGTGTGCTTCTGCATATTCAATTTCTTCTTCACGAGATTTAATATCCCATTCTCTCCAGGGTGCAATAATTGTCATATCGGGTGCAAAAGCTTTTATAGCAAGTTCAAAACGAACCTGGTCGTTTCCTTTACCTGTGCAGCCGTGGCAAACTGCATCAGCGCCTTCTTTAATAGCAATTTCTGCAAGTCTTTTACCAATAATAGGTCTTGCAAGGGCTGTGCCTAAAAGGTATTCTTCGTATTTTGCGCCTGCCTGAACTGTGGGGATAATAAGTTCGTTAACAAATTCTTCGGTTAAATCTTCAACATAGAGCTTTGAAGCACCGGTTTTAATTGCTTTTTCTTCTAAACCTTCAAGTTCATCTGCCTGACCAACATTACCTGAAACCGCAATAATTTCGGGGTTATCGTAGTTTTCTTTGAGCCATGGAATAATGATTGAAGTATCCAGACCGCCTGAATAAGCAAGAACAACTTTTTTGATTTTCTTTTCTGCCATTTTTATTTCCTCCGTTTGATATGTAAAAGTATTTTTTAAATTTTATGCATTTAGTATAGCACACGGTGAATAATTATGCAAGAGCTTTTTGTGAAAAAATATTGAAAATATAATGATTTACTTTGTGCAAAACGTATAAATATGCATAAAATATGAATTTATGCATTATTTAATGCATAACAAATCTTTTCTGCACATTTAATTCCGTCAACTGCCGACGACATTATTCCCCCTGCATATCCGGCACCTTCCCCTGCGGGATACACTCCCTTTATATTTGCCTGCCCGTTTTCATTTCGTATAATTCTAACAGGTGCACTGCTTCTTGTTTCAAGTCCGGTTAATATAGCGTCGCTCTGGTTAAAGCCTTTCATTTTTTTATCAAATTCCAAAAATGCACCTTTAAGAGTTTGAGAAACAAAGAGGGGCATAATAGAATTTAAATCGGTAAATTTCACACCGGGCTTGTAGCTTGGTTTAACTTCTCCTGCATCGCGACTTTCTATGTTTTCTAAAAAATCGCCTAATTTCTGACAGGGGGCATAGTAATTTTTGCCGCCCAGCTCATAAGCTTTTTTCTCTAAATCTCGCTGAAAATACATTCCGCCTAAAACATCATCGCCTTCAATCATATCGGGAGTAACAGAAACAAGAACTGCACTGTTGGAATTTTCGCTCATTCTTTTAAACTTACTCATTCCATTGGTAACAACGCCGCCCTCTTCCGATGCCGATGCCACAACCTCGCCACCAGGGCACATGCAAAATGTGTAGGCACTGCCCATGGTAAGATGACACGCCAGCTTATAGTCGGCAGTAGGGAGGGAATCTTCTATAAAAGCTTCCTTATATTGAAGCTTATTTATATATTCTCTTTTATGCTCAATTCTAACGCCAACAGAAAAGGGCTTTCTTTCCATTTTAAAGCCTTTTTGGAGCATCATTTCATAGGTTTCTCTTGAGCTGTGGCCAATGGCACAAACTAAGATTTCACACGGTATATATTCTTCTTTTCCGCTTTTAACATTTTTAATATTTATTCCTTTAAGTGCGTCATTTTCATGCACGATTTCCGTCATAAGAGTATCAAATAAAAATTCTCCGCCCAAAGATATTATTTCTTCTCTTATATTTTTAACTGTTATTCCGAGGAAATCTGTGCCAATATGGGGCTTTGCATTTGTTAATATATCTTTTGGAGCACCGTGAGATGCAAATTCATAGAGCACAAAATCCATTCTTTCATCATTAACACCGCAGGTTAGTTTCCCGTCGGAAAATGTGCCTGCACCGCCCTCGCCAAACTGAATGTTTGAATTTGTGTTAAGCAATCCTTGGGATTTAAATTTTTCTATGCTTTTATTTCGTTCTTCAACCCTTTCTCCTCTTTCAATAACAAGTGGATTAGCACCTGCCCTTGCAAGCATAAGAGCACAAAAGAGCCCCGCAGGGCCGCTGCCGCACACAACGGGTTTGATGGGAGATTTAACATTTGAAAAAGGGAATTTATATGGCATGGGAATGTATCTTTGCACATTTATTTTTTTGCTTTTAATAATTTCACTTTCATTTTTTGCTCTTATAACAAAGGTGCAAACATAGTGTATATCATTTTCCTTTCGGGCATCTAAAGACCTTTTTAAAAGACGACAGCTCACAATATCGTTTTTATTTATACGAAGCTTTTTTGAAACATAGTTAATGTAATTTTCGTCTGGAGTTTTATATGGTATTTTAACATTTGCAAGCTTTAACATCTTTTCACTTCCTTATTTCATAAGCTTAAAGTTAAATTCTTCGGGGTTAAGCCCAAAAATCTGAACAAGCCTTAATTTATCGCTTTTTGCAATATCTTTTGGCGTAACAATTCTTCCGCCGTTTGAATCTATATCAATTCCTGCAGCCTTGTATGCCTGCCACACAATGTGAGAGCAGTGTGAGGAGCTCACTGTTTCATTTTTTGATTTATCCTTTTGCCAAAGCCCTGCAAAAATACTGTATGGCACATCTATAAGTTTTTCTTTGGCATATTCTGCTGCCAGCTTTGCTTTTTCTTCTTGTGGGTATCTTAAAACCGCAAAGGCGGGGTAGCTTCCCCATTTTTCAGCTCGACTTAAAACAGATGTGTTTCCAACGGACATATGCTCTAAAATAATTCCTCTTTCGGCATCGGTAACAATTGCCGCGTGCCCGTGCCGCCAGTCAAGAGTGTGGGTATTGAATGTAATAAGAATATCACCGTCATAAAGGGGCACAAGTGGGGTAGATGATCTATTTAATATTTCCTGGGCAGTTGTAGGAAACA
>JAGBXL010000049.1 GCA_017629325.1 Clostridia bacterium
CATTTGTGATTTAATTATTCTTCGTTTATGTTATCTTCAATAAGAGCATCTTTTCTGGAAAGATTAAATCTGCCCTGACGGTCAACTTCCATAAGTTTAACCTTGATTTCGTCGCCCTCACTTACAACATCTTCAACCTTATTAACTCTATGGTTTTCAAGCTTGGAAATGTGAACAAGACCTTCTCTGCCAGGAAGGAATTCAACAAAGGCACCGATTTCTATGATTTTAACAACCTTGCCTGTGTAGATTTTGCCAACCTCTGGCTCAGCAACAATGCCTTCTACGATTGAGAGTGCTTTTTTACCTGCTTCGGCATCGTTTGTGAGAATAAATACACTACCGTCATCTTCGATATCGATTTTAACACCGGTATCTGCAATGATTTTTTGAATTGTTTTTCCGCCTGAACCGATAACATCTTTGATTTTATCAACAGGAACTTTTGTTGTGATGATTTTGGGTGCATAAGCTGAAAGCTCTGCTTTAGGTTCGGGAATAGCTTTGAGCATTACTTCATCGAGAATGTAGTAGCGTGCATCTCTTGTTTTCTGGAATGCTTCTTTTATGATATCATAGGTTAAACCATCTACTTTAATATCCATCTGAATTGCTGTGATACCTTTTTTGGTACCTGCAACCTTAAAGTCCATATCGCCATAGAAATCTTCAACACCCTGAATATCTACCATTGTTAAGAATTCATCGGAATCAGGTTTGGTGATAAGACCACAGGAAATACCTGCAACGGGAGCTTTAATGGGAACACCTGCATCCATAAGGGCTAAGGTTGAACCGCAAACACTACCCTGTGATGTTGAGCCGTTGGAACTTAATACCTCAGATACAAGACGGATTGCATAGGGGAATTCTTCGGTTGAAGGAATAACAGGTTTGAGTGCTTTTTCTGCAAGAGCACCGTGGCCGATTTCTCTTCGTCCGGGACCTCTTGATGGTTTTGTTTCACCAACAGAATATGATGGGAAGTTATAGTGGTGCATATATCTTTTTGATGTTTCTTCGTCGAGACCATCAACAATTTGTGATTCGGAAACTGCACCAAGAGTTGCAATTGTGAGAACCTGTGTCTGACCTCTTGAGAAGAGACCTGAACCATGAGTTCTTGGAAGAATACCAACGCTTGCACTTAAAGGACGGATTTCGTTTATGCCACGTCCGTCAACACGTTTATGGTCTTCGATGAGCCATTTTCTAACGATTTCTTTCTGAATTTTATAGAAGATTTCGCCAAGCTCTGCATCTCTGCCTTCGTATTCTTCGCCAAGGTATGCCATAACTTCGTCGGAGAGAACTTTCATTCTTTCGTCTCTTATGCGTTTGTCGTCGGTATCGATAGCGGCACAAACCTTATCGTAGGAATATGCATAAACCTTATCGTACATATCGTGGTCTAATTCATAGCTTTCGTAAGGAGCTTTTTCTTTACCTACTGCTTTAACTATTTCTTCAATGAAATCACAGATTTTAATGATTTCTTGATGTGCGTAAAGGATAGCATCGTACATTACTTCTTCGCTTACTTCATTGGCACCAGCTTCAATCATAACAACTTTCTTTTTTGTGCCGGCAACTGTAACATACATTTCGCTCTTTTCTCTTTGTTCGAGAGTGGGGTTAATAACAAATTCGCCGTCAACCAAGCCTACAACAACTGCACCAACGGGACCTGCAAATGGCATTTCGGAAATAGAAATGGCAATTGATGCACCGTTCATTGCACAGATTTCGGGTGAATTATCGATATCTACCGACATAACTGTTGTAACAACACCTACATCATTACGATAATCTTTAGGGAATAAAGGACGGATTGGACGGTCGATAACACGGCCTGTGAGAATTGCTTTTTCACTGGGTTTGCCTTCTCTTTTTAAAAATCCGCCGGGAATTTTACCCACTGAATACATTTTTTCTTCGTAGTCAACACTTAAAGGGAAAAAGTCAACGCCTTCGCGTGGCTTTGCTGATGCTGTTGCTGTGGCAAGCACAACTGTGTCGCCGTATCTTACAAGAGCAGAGCCGCTTGCAAGCTGAGCAAGTTCGCCGGTTTCAACAGTGAATTCTCTGCCGGCAATTGTGGTAGTAAATTTCTGTGTCATTATTTTTCCTCCTTATTTTTAACCGAAGAAAATTTATCTGTATTTAGCACTTAAATATATGCTTTAAATTAAAACACATATTTAACTGCTAAAGAAAGAGCCACTTTCTTCGGTTTTCTTTAATAAATTCCAAGTAGTAAAATTGGCAAAGAGAAGCTTATTTTTAAGCTCCCTTTGCCATTTTGTGAACAAACTACTTTCTGATGTTGAGTCTTGCTATAAGGCTACGGTATCTTTCGATATCGAGTTTCGCAAGATACTGCAAAAGACCACGTCTTTTACCAACCATTTTGAGAAGACCTCTTCTTGAGTGATGGTCTTTCATGTTGGATTTAAGATGCTCGGTGAGGTGGTTGATGCGGTAAGTGAGGATAGCAACCTGAACTTCCGGTGAACCTGTATCACCTTCGTGTGTAGCGTATTCTTTAATGATAGCGTCTTTTGTTTCTTTTAACATTAGAAACACCTCCTATAAAATTTATCGCCGCAAAGCAAAGTAAAAGGTCGGAGTGTCCGTAAACCTTGCTCAAGGCTTATTCCAAATGATTATAACATAAATATTTTGGATTGTAAATAGATATTTTTAAAAAAATTAACAAATTTTCCATTATTTAAAAAATATTATTAAGTAATATTATAATAACCAATTTTTAAAATTATATTTTCTGTTCTTTTTCAAAACTGCCGACAAGCTTTACATCGCTGCAACATTCGGAAAGTTTTTTAAGCATTTGGGTTCCCTTTTCGCCTGATATATCACCTTCACCCTCGGCATAGAAATAATAATTCCATATAAGTTCTTTTGTGGGGCGGCTTTTTAAGGATAAAAGGTTAAAACCGTAATCACCTATTACAGATATTGCTTTTCCAAGTGAGCCTGCAACGTTTTTAACTGTGAAAAGAAGAATAAAGTGTCCGTCGGTTTTTTCGGGTTTCTTCTGTGATAGAGAGAAAACTGCAAAACGGGTTGTGTTTGAGCCGGACTGATTTATATGAGACTGCAAAACAGACAGATTATATCTTTTGGCGGCTTCTTCACTTGCTATGGCAGCAACTGTTTTATCTCCTCCTGCCGACACCTCTTTGGCGGCTATGGCTGTGTTTTCACATTCAATTTTTTGAAGAGAATGTTTTTCTATAAAATCCGCACACTGACCGAGTGCCTGAGGATGACTTATAACCTTTTTGATATCTGAAAGTTGTGCTCCCTTTACTCCAAGAAGATTTTGAACGATTTCTGCTTCATAAATACCATTTATATATAGTTTACCAAAAAACGCAAGGTCCATTACCTGACCAACATCACCATTAAAGCTATTTTCTAAGGGCAAAAGCACACAATCACACTCACCTGATTCAACAGAATTATATGCCGATTTAAAATCGGGATATGCAATATGGTTTGCACCCGGAAAAATCTTTTTTGCAGCAATTTCGGCAAAGGCTCCCTTTGTTCCTGAAAACGCAACTTTCATACCATCAAGAAGACGATGCTGATAGTTTTTTGAAAGCTCCATATTATAATTTAAAAAATTTGTAAAATAAGGTTTGTATTCCTCATTCATTATGCACGAAACATTTCTGTTTATAACCTCTTGTTCCCTTTGAAGATTTTCAACAGGAAGTCCGCGTTCTTTTTTATACTTAGCAACAAGTTTAACCGCGTCCATTCTTTTTTCAAAAAGCTTGGTTAATTCTTTATCTACCTCATTTATTATTTGTCTTGCTTTGTCTAAATCGGTCATTTTAGTTTACCTCTTTTCAATGTATTACAAAAGGTCTGCAATATCCATAATAAGTTTTTCGGTTTTCTCCCAGCCAAGACAAGGGTCGGTTATTGATTTACCATAGACACCCTCTCCTATTTTCTGTGCTCCGTCTTCAATATAGCTTTCTATCATAAAGCCTTTAACTATATTTTTAATATCGCTATTATGACGGCAGGAATGAAGAACCTCTTTTACTATTCGGGGCTGTTCCATATATTGTTTGCCTGAATTTGCGTGGTTTGTGTCTATAACAACTGCGGGATTTTGCAAATCTCTTTCGGCATAAGCATCACATAGTCTTATTAAATCTTCATAGTGATAGTTTGGACGGGACTGACCGAATTCGTTTACATAGCCTCTTAAGATTGTGTGTGCAAGAGGATTGCCGTTTGAGTGAACCTCCCAGCCACGATAAATGAATGTGTGGCGGTGTTGTGCGGCGGTAACTGCGTTCATCATTATTGAATAGTCGCCACTTGTTGGGTTTTTCATTCCAACAGGAATATCAAGTCCGCTGGCGGTTAAGCGGTGCTGCTGATTTTCAACCGAACGTGCACCAACTGCAACATAAGCTAAAAGGTCATCTAAATAGCGGTAATTTTCGGGATAGAGCATTTCGTCGGCACAGGAAAAACCTGTTTCTGTAAGTGCCCTCATGTGAAGCTCGCGTATGGCAACAATGCCCTTAAACATATCGGGCTTTTCCTCGGGATTTGGCTGATGAAGCATTCCTTTATAGCCATCACCTGTTGTGCGGGGTTTGTTGGTGTATATACGCGGAACTATAAAAATCTTTTCTTCTACCTTCTCCTGAACTTCTTTAAGGCGAAGGATATAGTCGATAACACTATCTTCATTATCGGCAGAGCACGGGCCTATTATAAGAGCTATTTTGTTACTTTCTCCGGTAAAGATTTTCTTTAATTCTATGTCTCTTTTATGAACTATATCGGAATTTTTTTTACTTAAAGGATACATTTCTTTAACTTCCATTGGTATGGTAAGTTTGCGTTCAAAAAATAAATTCATTGTTATTACCCCTTTCTTTTATAATAAATTACCTTTTATCAAAATATGATCGTCTTAATGTTGAAAGTCTCATTTTATCACACAGAGCTTCTTTATCGCCTGTATTTAGCATATTACGGATTAATTTAAACTCATTTATAAATATGTCCATCTGCTCCAGTAAAACATCTTTATTTAGCATAAAAAGCTCCGACCACATATTTTCGTTTATGCGGGCAATTCGGGTTAAATCACGAAATGAATCACCTGTGTAGCTTACAAGGTCGGTGTTATCGTTACAGGTCATAAGAGAAACTGCAATAACATGAGTGAGCTGTGATACAAAGCCAATAATTTTATCGTGCTCTTCGGGGCTTAACACCGATATATTGGCAAAGCCTAAAATTCTGCCAAGGGTTTTGCACCATTCAACAGCACCTTCTGTGTTTTTATCTGTGGGGGTTACAATATAGTTTGCTCCCCTGAAAATTGCATCATCGCTGTTTTTAACGCCATATACTTCTCTTCCTGCCATGGGGTGTGCAGCAATAAACTCGGCATCATCTCTTAAGATGTTCTGAATATCATATACAACGCAGGATTTTACACCTGTAACATCAGTTATAAGAGCACCGGGTTTAAAATATTTCTGGTTATCGCAAATCCATTTTTTAAACACGTCTGGGTAGAGTGCAAAAATAACTGCATCAGCAGATGAAATGATATTCTCATCAATAGTTACACTGCCCTCATCTATTATTTTTTCTTTGAGTGCATATTCTATTGTTTCTTCATCTTTATCGATAGCACTTATATGATAACCAAGGCGTTTAAGAGCTTTGGCATAGCTTCCGCCTATAAGACCTAAGCCTACGATTAAAATATTACTCTTACTTATCCATTCCAATGCACTCAACCTCCCCGCCAAGCTTTTTTATATTATCATAAAAATCGGGATAGCTTTTATTAACTGCCTCTGCACCGTCTATTATGCCGCCAACTACAGATAGAACAACGCTCATTGCCATTGCTATTCTATGGTCATTATGGCTTGATATTGCAATTTCAGGCGATTTAACCTTTCCGGGATACACAGTAATCTCATTTTCGTCAATAGATAATTCAATTCCGCATTTTGAAAGCTCTTCTTTCATTGCCTCACCGCGATTGCATTCTTTCCATTTTAAACGCTTTGTTCCCGTAAATTTTCCGCCATGACAAAGGGCTGCAACAGAAAATAAAACAGGTGCCAAATCGGGACAATCGGCTATATCAAATGTGCAAAAGCTATTTTTAAGTTTATAAAACATTTCGTAATAAACCCTGTCGCCCTGAAGACTTTGTGGATTTAAGCCCGAAACCTCAACATCTGAGCCAATTAAATTAAAGGCTTCAAGAAATGCCGCGTTTGAATAATCGCCCTCAACATTTACGTTTGCTGCTTTATAGCTTTGATTACCTTTTATAAAATATATATTTTCGGATCTTTTCTCTATATTTATTCCAAAAGAGGAAAGTGCTTCAAGCGTCATATCAATATAGGGTTTACTCTCAACCGGTGGAATAATTTCAAGGGTGCTGTCTTTCTTAAGAAGCGGCAGAGAAAATAAAAGCCCTGATATAAACTGACTGCTTATGTTACCGCTTATTTTGTAATTACCTGCTGAAAGCGGACCGCAAACAGAAAGGACATCATTTGAAAGATTAAACCCAAGATTTTGATTTTTGGCTATTTCCTCATAAATGCCAAGAGGACGAGCCATAAGAACGGAGCTTCCGGTTAATTTAACCTCACTTTTGCCCGTCATACAAATTGGAATCATAAATCTTAGGGTGCTGCCGCATTCATTGCAGTTAAGAATTTCTTTGCCGCTATATGCAGCAGGATTTACACCTTTTATAATTATTTTATCATTTTCAGTTTTATATGACGCACCCAAAGCTTTTAGGCAATTAAGAGTTGCAATGATATCCTTTGAAAAAGATACGCCTGATACAATGCTCTCGCCTCTGGAGAGACCTGCACATATAAGAAGGCGATGTGCCATGCTCTTTGAGGGGGGTGCCATAATTTTACCTTTTAATTTTGAAGGTTTTATACTTACCTGCATTTCTGTGCTCCTTACTTAAACATATTCAGACTTTGAGCCAAATCGGAAACAGGAATATCTGAAAGATTAAACTCCCCTATTTTATCTACGGTTACAACAGTTACGAGGCTGCCTTTTGTTTTTTTATCGTGTGTCATTATTTCAAAAACTTTTTCACAATCTATTTTACATTCTGTTGGAAGATTAAGCTTTTTTAAAACGGGTACAAGGCGGTTTCTCACCTCGATTGAACACATTGGAAGCATACCCAGTGCAACACATTCGCCATGATAGAGAGATGATAAATTCTCAAAGCTTTCTATGCCGTGGCCTATTGTGTGGCCAAAATTTAAAATTTTTCTAAGCCCTGTTTCTTTTTCGTCTTCTTCGACAACTGATCTTTTTATTCTTAAAGATTTTTCTATTATTTTTTCAATATTATTTTCTATGTTTTCATTTTCAAAAATTTCAAAAAGCTCACTATCTGACGTGAGCGCCATTTTTACAGCTTCTGCAAGACCATTTGAAACTTGTCTGGCAGGAAGGGTTTTTAAAAGGCTAACATCTATAAGAACCTTTTTTGGCGGATAAAAAGCACCGACTATATTTTTTATTTTGCCTAAATTTATTGCAGTTTTTCCGCCAATGGAGGAATCAACCTGAGAAAGAACTGTTGTGGGGATATTATAAAAATCTATACCGCGCATATAACATGCAGCTGCAAAACCTGAAAGATCACCTACTACACCGCCGCCTACTGCCACAACACAATCACAGCGGGAAAAGTTATTTTCCATTAAAGAAATTTGAAGTTCTTCAAAAACTTTTAAAGATTTGCTGCCTTCGCCCTGGGGAACTGTTTTTATTATTGGCTCTTTGCAAAATGATGCAACAGTTTTTGCATAATCCTCAGGCACACCGCTATCGGTTATAATAAGAACTTTTCTATTTAAATTAAGATATTTATCTGCCTTTTGAAGACAATTCTTTTCTATAACTATTTCATAGTCAAACTGACTTGTTTTTACGGGAATTATCATATTTTTTCCAACCTTTATAATAAAATAAAAACTTTATATTAACAAAAAATTATATCACTTTTAGAAGATTTAGTCAATGAAAGTGCTTATAAAATTAGTTTTTAAAAGAAAAGATTTTTGTATAAATTTATATATTTATATGCATAAACCCGGTTTTATACAGAATAAAACGGATGTGAAGCTTTTGTTCACATCCGTTTGGGCTATTTCAAAGTTCTATTTTATGAGTTCCGTCTTTGGTTACATAGTGTTTTTTAACACCCAGAATATCCATCCATTTTCGCGTTAGAGCCGTGCCATACATACGAAGTCTGCCATTTTTGGTCTGGGTTTTTGTGTCGCTCAAATACCAGGGTAAAATCTCTTCGTTATAGAGCTTTTCAGGGCAGCACCAAAGGCATATATCGGGCATAATTTCGGCATATACATCAAAGCCGACATTCATGTGTCCGTGATGCGCCATTTGCACTATGTCGGACTTTAAAAGATGGCGTGATTCCCTGAATAATATATCACCTGCCTCGGGGCCTAAATCACCCAAAAACAAAACCGATTTATTTGGTGTTGTTATTTTAAATGCCAGTGAACTATCGTTTACAACATTGGAATAAAGCCCTTCGTGCCAGGTGTAGATAAAATCTATTTTGCATTCATCAATACAGATTGTTTCGCCCTGCTCTGCAATATGAGTTTTATCTGAAAAGATTGGAAGAAGTTTATTGAATTCGGGAAGCATTTCATTTAACTCTTCTCTATGGTATTTATAATTGGGAACATTTTTATTTTCAATAAGTTCATAAGGTAAAAAATTATATATTATTTTTTCAATATCAAAATCAATACCACCGTTTTTTTGAAATTCACTAACAAAGCCGCCTATATGGTCTATGTGAGGGTGAGTTAATATCCATGCAGAAATGTGCCTGCCTGCAATATGCTTTTTTAAACTTGGCATATCAGCTTCTCTGCCGCCATCTATAACTATAACATTATTCTTCTTTGTAACAATAACAAAAGACATCATATATTCTGATGTTTCTTTTATTTGATAGAGAACTGTTTTGTTCATTTATATTCTCCTTATTTTTAATAGTATTATTTTATATTAAGCTATATAAAATGTCAATTATAAATGGTGTTGACGAGTTTTTTATTTGATGATAGAATGTAGCTATATCATTGAACGGAGAAAACTTATGAAAATTATAAATTTATTAAAAGAAGAAAAACTCTCTCTTTCTTTTGAGGTTTTTCCGCCGAAAACAGAAACAAGTTTTGAAAGTGTTAAATCTGCAACCGAAGAAATTGCCAAACTCAAGCCGGCATTTATGAGCGTTACCTATGGTGCAGGCGGAGGAACTAGCAAATATACCCTTGATATTGCAAAAAACATAAAGAAAATGTATGGTGTGCCTACTCTTGCCCATTTAACCTGTGTTTCTTCAACAAGGGAAACTGTTAGAGAAAGAATAGAAGAAATTAAAGAAGCGGGCATTGAAAATGTTATGGCACTGCGGGGCGATATTCCAAAAGAAATGGAAAATGATGACAGAAACAAATGGGACTACAAGCACGCAATAAACCTTGTTTACGAATTAAAAAGCTTTGAGCCAAGCCTATGTATTGGGGCTGCATGTTACCCCGAAATTCACCCCGAAAGTACAAACCAAAAAGATGACATTAAGCACCTTAAAGAAAAGGTTGATGCAGGCTGCGACTTCTTGACAACACAGATGTTTTTTGACAATAATTTATTATATAACTTTTTATATAAAATAAGAGAAGCCGGTATAACCGTTCCCGTTATACCCGGTATAATGCCTATTACAAATGCAAATCAGGTTGAAAGAGCTATAAAGCTTTCGGGCTCGTTTATGCCCCAAAGATTTAAAAGTCTGGTTGATAAATTTGGCTCGTCGCCATCTGCTATGAAGCAAGCAGGCATTGCCTATGCAACCGACCAGATTATTGACCTTTATGCAAATAACATTACCAATGTGCATGTTTACTCAATGAATAAGCCTGATGTGGCAGAGAAAATACAGAGTAATTTAAGTGATATACTGGGAAGATAAAATGTAGAGGCATTTGACATCGATTTTGACACACATTTTCAAGTATTTTTAGGTATTTTTAGTGCTTTTCAGGATTTATTTAAGGTAACAAAAAACCCTTAAAAACGCCGTTTTCTCGGTGTTTTTAAGAGTTTTTTAAGTTATCGGAGTGACAGGACTTGAACCTGCGGCCCCTAGACCCCCAGTCTAGTGCGCTACCAGCTGCGCTACACCCCGCTATTATGTACGCGCCTAAGTGGATTCGAACCACCGGCCTAACGCTTAGGAGGCGTTCGCTCTATCCTACTGAGCTATAGGCGCATATCAGTTAAATCCGTGGCGCTATTTTCAAGCACTTAGTTATAATACAATAAAATCATTAGTTTGTCAAGCTATTTGAAACAAAAAAATACATAAAATTAGCCACTTATTAAACCTTTTGTTTTGCATTTGTTACAAAAGAAAAGCTTAATAAGGAATTCCTGCAATATAGTTATATGCTTCAAGAGCAGATACGCATCCGTCGGAGGCTGCATTTACAAGCTGACGGTATTTTTGGCTGCGGCTGTCGCCTGCTGCATACAAGCCGGGGGTTATGGTACGGCAGTTTTTGTTTGTTATTATATATCCGTTTTCGTCGAACTCTGCAAGGGATATAAACATGGAATTATCGGAATCCATACCAATCGCTTCAAATACGCCCGAAACATCTAATTTTCTTAAAGAATTATTCTCTGTTGATATAAGTTCTATTGATGAAAGCAAATCATTTCCAATAAACTTATTTACCCTATATGATTTTAAAACAGTTATATTATTTTTTTCGACAAGTTTATCCGTTAAAACTTTGCTTGCCCTGAATTCGTTTCTTCTTAAAATAAGGTAAACCTCCTTGCATATTCCCGAAAGGTGAAGTGCCTCTCCTACTGCCGTGTTGCCTCCGCCTACAACGGCAACTGTTTTATTTTTATAGAACATGCCGTCGCA
>JAGBXL010000050.1 GCA_017629325.1 Clostridia bacterium
AAGGGTGCCGACAACATTTTCTTTTGCAATAAAGCCGGTAATTGAAGCTGCTGCCATTTGCCACACACCAAAACCAAGAGGAATCAAAAGAATAGAAACAGGCGAAGCGAGGCTAGCAAGAATAGAGGTGTGTGCCATTCCCTCCTCAACAATTTCAAAATTCCAGTTAAACAACTGCATAATTTGAACAACAGTGTTGCAAACAAGAATCACTGTTCCTGCCTTTACTATATATGCCCAACCGCGAGATAACATCGACATAAAAGCTCCTGCAAGGCTCGGCATTTTATATTCAGGAAGTTCAATAATAAAATATGATTTTTTTGATGTGTTCCCGGTAATTTTATTTATTAAAAGTGCACCAAAGAAAATTATTGCTATGCCTAAAAAATACATTAATGTGCCCACCCAAGAAGATTCACCAAAAAACACGCCTGAAAACAGTGCAATAACAGGAAGCTTTGCACCACAAGGCATAAAAGGTGCAAGCATTGCGGTGGCTCTGCGTTCGTTTTCGCTGCGAATTGTTCTGCACGCCATAACAGCAGGAACTGCACAACCTGTACCAATTACAAATGGAATAACCGATTTACCCGACAAACCAACTTTTTTGAAAACAGGGTCTAGAATTACACTTACACGGGACATATATCCACAATCTTCAAGGAGTGCAATTAAAAAATACATAACCATAACAAGCGGCAAAAATCCAACAACTGCACTTACACCGCCTATTATTCCATCGAGAACGAGTGTGCGAAGAATATCACTCGCGTTTACCATCAGCACTGAGACAAACTCTTTAAATACATCTATCCACGAACACAGATAATCTGCTAAAGTTGGTCCAAGACCAGATTGAGATATATCAAAAACAAGCCACATGACAACAGCAAATATAGGAATACCAACCCATCTGTTTGTTATAACTGCATCAATTTTATCATTAATGTTTTTTTTGTTAGCCGAAAACTTCTTTTTTTCGACCATTGAAACAACCTTATTAACATATTCATAACGCGCATTATCATCATTTTTAACAGATGTCTTATTTGTAATATCAACATGTTTATGAGTGTATGGTGATTTAGGTTTTGTTCCGACAACATTAAATGCAGCATCAATAACATTACTTATGCCTTTGTCAGAAACAGAGATGGTTTCTACAACAGGGCAAGCTAAAATCTCCGACAATAGTTTGATATCTATTTTAGTTTTTTTACGCTTATTTATATCACTTTTATTAAGGGCAACCACCATTGGAATACCAAGTTCCAGAAGCTGAGTTGTGAAAAACAAGCTTCTGCTAAGGTTTGAAGCATCAACTATATTTATAATTACATCAGGACTTTCGTTTTTTATGTAATCACTTGTAACATTTTCTTCCGATGTAAATGGAGACATAGAATATGCTCCCGGTAAATCAACAGCAGTTATTTCTGTTTTGTTCTTTATGTATGATTTTTTTACATAACCTTCTCTTTTATCAACGGTAACCCCCGCCCAGTTGCCAACATGCTCGTTTTTACCCGTAAGCAAATTAAACATAGTTGTTTTTCCGCTGTTTGGATTACCTGCCAACGCAATTTTCATTTTATATCCTCCGCAAATATTTATTACATAGTATCTATATAAATATACATTAAATAACAATAGAAGATGCAAGATTATTATCTATATGGTATCTGCTATCTTTAACAGATACAATGCACCCACCTTTCAGATGCGATATAACACATATCTTTTCTCCCGCATAACAGCCAAGAGAAAAAAGAAAAGAATTGAGTTCGTTATCATCAATATTTATACTTTTTATAATATACTCTTTTTCGACTATTGCCTGTTTAAGCGTCATATTATCACTCCTAAAACAATGATTAGTTTAAACTAACTTTCTCGGTTAGTTTAACATAACTAACTCGACTTGTCAATAGGAAAATACAAAATTTCCCATTGAAAAAGAGCTACAAAATATTGTAGCTCTTTTTTAATTTATTTACCTCTTATTATAACATCTTCTCTGTCATCAGAAGATATAGTTTTTTGCATATCAATGCCATTTTGATTATCTAATACAAACTGTACAAATGCTTTTGCACCATATTCCATTACATCTTCATCAATATTGAAATCATCATTATGAACAACCCTTGTTATTCCTTTTTCAGCATTCCTTGTTCCCAGATTAAAGAACACAGCAGGTATTATTGCACCAAATCTCGAAAAATCTTCCGAACCCATTTTAGGCTCTGCAACAACAATATTTTCCTTACTCACTACTTTTTCAAATGATGAAAACATAAGTTCACAAAGATATGGATTATTATACACACAATATGATTTTATAGGACCTGTAACACTTATTTCAGCACCAGTTTCATCTGAAAGACATTTGGCAATTTTATTTATTCTCTCAAAGATATATTCATTAACATTCATATTATATGTACGCATTGTTCCCCACATAACAGCCCTATCGGCAACAATATTCTGTACTATTCTGCGGCTTTTTGATATGCAGGAAATGTTTGAGCTCTCTCTATGCGATACAAAGAAAGCACATTGTCTTTAAGCCAGTTTTTGTTTATTCTGTTTTTAAATTCAACAATATAGTTTTCCATAATATTTCACCTTTAAAGTTTATCTTTTTTAAATTCATTATTAAACAAATTATAAACATATTTAAATCCGATGTCTTTTAACATTTTCTTTGTTTCATCAAAAAAATAATCGATTTTATCCATAGAATGACAATCTGAAGATATAATAAGTTTGGCATTCTCTTTTTTCAGTGCATAAAGCAGATTTTCATAAGGATACGGATTTGTTCTAAGTCCTCTTGCCATTGCACCAGTATTAACCTCAAAAATAACATCAAACTTTGTTGCTACAGTTATATATTTTTGGGATAAATTGAGATATTCTTTACTTTTTAAAAAACCGATATTTTGTGTTTCTTCATATTTGGTTATTAAATCGAAATGACCTGCAATATCGGGTTTTCTATAATTAAGATAATTACAAAATGACAAATAATAGCTTTCTGATAGTTTTAAAATATCACCATCAAATAAATCTAGAACCTATTGCATCAAAGCCTTTATCTATGGCATATAAAACAAGTTCTTCAGGTGTGTTTTCACCGTCGCAAAACTTAGTATGAGTGTGATAATTTACAAGCATATTATTCTCCTCAATAAAATATTAGTAATTAAGATATTTATCAAAAATATCTTCCGGAACCATTTTTCCTCCTGTTGCCCACACAATATGATTTGAATTACTTAATGCATCGCCATCAATATTATTTAGATTAAGATATTTTTTAAAATCTACACATTTGGTTGTAGCTAAAGGACCAACAAACCCAGCACACGCAGATGGTTCAACAGATATTTTTTCGCTTTTATGAAGCATTTTTAAATATTTATAAAGAGTGTCATCGCTCACAGTAAATATGCCCGACACATGATTTGTCATAATTCTTGTTACAAAACCCGACGGACTTGCACAAGCCAAGCCGTCTGCATCTGTTTTTCCGGATACACCATAATCGCTAACAGAAACCTTTTCAAACTTTTGTGTTGATATACCTAAAAGAACAGACGGATATACACATGGCTCAACAAAAAAGCAATGAACATTATCACCAAAAATTCTTTTTAAACCATAGCATATTCCACCAGGTGCCCCTCCTACCCCTGCAGGAATATATACAAAAAGAGGGTGATTTTTATCAACAATTATTTTATTTTCTACAAGCTGATTTTTTAACCGATTGGCTGCAACTGCATAGCCAAGAAATAAATTAACCGACCATTCATCATCAACAAAATAGCTTTTTGGATCACTCATTGATGCCTTTCTACCCTCATAAACAGCCTTGGAATAGTCGCTCTCATATTCAATAACCTCTACACCTTTTGAACGAAGCAAATCCTTTTTCCATTTCTTTGCATCAGCAGACATATGTATTTTCACATTAAAGCCAAGAGCAGCACTTATTATGCCTATTGAAAGTCCGAGATTTCCGGTGGAGCCAACCTGAATGGTAAAACTCCCAAAGAATTCTTTCATTTCCTCACTTGCAAATTTAACATAATCATCGTTAGTATTTATTTTATCATGTTTTAATGCAAGTGTTTCTGCATATTTTAGCACTTCAAAGAAACCGCCTCTTGCTTTTACTGACCCTGCAACATCAAGGTGACTATCTTGCTTTAAATATACATTTCCTGAAATTTTCAATTTTGTTGTGGTTTCCATTGCGTTCTGCATTTTTTCTATTCTTATGAGTTCAGATTCAATAATACCATTATTTTTTTGGGTTTCGGGAAAAACCTTTTTAATAAAGGGAGCAAATCTCAAAAAAAGTTCTTCTGCATCTTTAATATCATTATCTGAAACAATAAGCTCACAAAGCGCATTTGTATATTCAAAAGGAAGCTTATATGGATTAAGCCACAAAATTTCTTCCTTATTTAACAATTCTTCTATAACAATGTTATTCAATTTAGAACACTCCTTATTCTGCCTCCAAAATCTTATAATATAACTATATTATATATCTCAAGAATTTTCAATTGCTAATTATGCGACTTTCATATACAATTCTGCATAAAATAAATCAAATTGACAA
>JAGBXL010000051.1 GCA_017629325.1 Clostridia bacterium
AAGGAACATTCCGATATAACTCCGATAGTAGAAAAATACAGAGAATATAAAGCTTTAAACGAAAATATTGATGAAGCAAAAGAAATGCTTGCCGATTCTTCTCTCGACAAAGAAGAAAAAGCAATGATAGAAGATGAAATTTCAGATAGCAAAAAACAAATAGAAACAGTTAGCGAAGAACTTAAAATACTTCTTTTACCCAAAGACCCTAACGACGATAAAAACGTTATTATTGAAATCCGTGGGGGAACAGGCGGAGATGAAGCAGCACTTTTCGCTTCCGACCTTTTAAGAATGTATTCAATGTATGCCGAAACAAAAAGATGGAAGGTAGAAATTTTATCATCTAACGAAACCGATATAGGCGGCTTTAAAGAAGTTACATTTTCTATAAATGGTGATATGGCATACAGCAGGTTAAAATTTGAAAGCGGTGTTCACCGTGTTCAAAGAATTCCATCTACCGAATCAGGCGGCAGAATTCACACATCAGCCGCAACGGTTGCAGTTCTTCCCGAGGTTGAAGATGTTGAAGTTGAAATAAACCAGAATGATTTAAGAATAGATGTTTTCCGAGCAGGCGGCCCTGGCGGTCAGTGTGTTAACACAACCGACTCTGCCGTGCGAATAACCCATATACCAACAGGAGTTGTTGTTTCCTGTCAGGACGAAAAATCTCAGCATAAAAACAAAGATAAAGCAATGAAAATTCTTCGTTCAAGGGTTTATGACATGATGATTCAGCAGCAGAATGACGCCATAAGCCAGGAAAGAAAGAGTCAGGTTGGTTCAGGTGATAGAAGTGAGCGCATCAGAACATATAACTACCCGCAGGGAAGAGTAACCGACCATAGAATAGGGCTCACACTTCATCGTCTTGATTCAATTATGAATGGTGATCTTGATGAGATTATCGATGCACTTATAACAAGTGATCAGAGCGAAAAGCTTAAAATGAACGAATAGGGAAGAATTACCTATGATAACAAAAATAATTGATACATCCGATATAGAATCAGCTGCCAAATGCCTTAAAAACGGCGGAACTGTTGTGTTTCCAACAGAAACCGTATATGGTCTTGGTGCAGATGCCTTTAATCCTGATGCAATTGAAAAAATATACATAGCAAAGGGCAGACCTTCGGATAATCCTTTAATTGTTCATATATCTGATATATCCGATGTTAGTTTTCTTGCAAGGAGCATAACTCCAAATGCCAAGATTTTAATGGAAATTTTCTGGCCTGGTCCTTTAACTCTTATTTTTAAAAAGAAAGATAATGTTCCAGATAAAGTTACTGCAGGTTTAGATACAGTTGCAGTAAGGTATCCGTCTAATGAAACCGCAAGAAAATTAATAAAACAAAGCGGTGTTCTTGTTGCAGCACCGAGTGCAAATCTTTCGGGTAGTCCAAGCCCAACAATATGCGAAGATGTTGTATCCGATTTAAACGGTAGGGTAGATTACATAATAGATGGCACAGGCTGTGAAATAGGGCTTGAGTCTACCGTTGTAGATGTTTCGGGTAATGAAACAGTTATATTGCGTCCTGGTGGAATAACCCTTGAAATGATAAAAGAATATATTCCAAATGCAAAACTCGATGGCGGGCTTATAGATGAAAAAACTATTCCAAAATGTCCTGGCTTAAAATACAAGCATTATTCACCAAAGGCAGAGCTTATTGTTGTTCAGGGTGAAAGAGAAAATGTTAGAAAATATATTTCTTCAAAGCTTAACAAATCCCGAAAAGCAGGTGTTTTAAGCTATGGAGAAGCTGAATATGAAAATGCCGAGCTTATTATAAATGCGGGTAATAACATGGAAGAATATGCCCACAATCTTTTTTCTGCACTGAGAACCTTCGATAAAAAAGGAATTACTCTTATCTATGCCGAATTTAATATTGAAGATGGTATGGGAGTTGCAGTAAGAAACAGACTATATAAAGCAGCAAATCATAACATCATAGAGGTATGATATGAAAATTTTATTTGTATGCACCGGCAATACCTGTCGCAGTCCTATGGCAGACGGCATTGCTAAAAATATTGCAGAACAAAAAGGTTATAATGATGAGATTATATCTGCTGGCATTATGGCTGATGTAAATTCTTGTGTAAGTGAATTTTCAGTTATGGCACTAAAGGATTTTGATATTGATATTTCATCGCATAAACCAACGCAGCTATCACTAAATCATCTTGAAAAAGCAGATATTGTTCTAACAATGACGCAAAGTCAAAAGGAATTTTTAATAAATTCTGCACCGCAATATAAAGATAAAATTAAATCACTCGGCCAATACTCTTTGCAAGGTGATATTACAGACCCTTACGGGTTAGATTTTAACACATATAAAAACTGTGCTAATCAAATTAAAGAAGCTGTTTTAAATTTATATGAAAGAATAAAATCAAATGAATAACATTGTTTTTGACAGTCTCAGACCAGAGTATCTTGACAGTTTGTCTGATTTAGAAAAAGTTTGTTTTACAGTTCCCTGGAGCAAAAAGCTTTTTGAAA
>JAGBXL010000052.1 GCA_017629325.1 Clostridia bacterium
ACAGGCGAGTTTTTAAAGAACAACGGTATCCGCACCCATGTTCTCTCAAAAATCAGCGAGGGCAGTGAAGAAATTCCAAATGCTATCCGTCAGGGCCACATTGCCTATATCATTAACACAAGCAATGTTGCAGGCTCCGATAATATAGTAAACGACGGACACGATATCCGTAAGCTTGCCACCGAAAATAATGTTAATATCTTCACATCTCTCGACACAGTTTCTGTTCTTTTAGATGTTTTAGAAGAAACCACTCTTTGCATATCCACAATAGATGCGTAGGATAAATGCTGCAGTAAGGAGGACTTTATGCTTCAATCAATTTTTACAATAAATGAAAATGTAAAAATTGCCAAAGATGTTATGAAAATAAATCTTTCAGGCGATACCTCACACATAACAAAATCAGGTCAGTTTGTAAATATAAAAATAGACGGTCTGTTTTTGCGTCGTCCCATATCTGTGTGCGATGTTGAAGGCAATATCCTCACCCTTATTTATAAAATAGTGGGTGAGGGCACAGAAAAAATGGCAAATATGCCTGAGGGAACAAAACTCGATATTTTAACAGGTCTTGGTAATGGCTACGACCTTTCCCTTTCGGGTGATAAGCCACTTTTAGTTGGTGGCGGCGTTGGTGTTCCCCCAATGTATTATCTTTGCCGTCTTTTAGTTAAAGAAGGAAAAAAACCAAGTGTAATTTTAGGTTTTAATTCAAAAGACGATGTTTTTTATGAAGAAGAATTTAAAAAATTATCTGGTGATGTCCGCGTTGCCACAGCCGACGGCTCTTATGGAATAAAAGGCTTTGTAACTGATGCTCTAGAGGCAATAGACTATACCCATTTTTATTCCTGCGGACCCGAGCCGATGCTTAAAGCTCTAAGCGATAAAACCATAACAAGCGGACAGCTGAGCTTTGAAGAAAGAATGGGATGCGGCTTTGGTGCGTGTATGGGCTGCTCCTGCAAAACAAAATATGGCAATAAGCGTATTTGTAAAGACGGTCCGGTGCTTATTAAGGAGGAAATAATATGGTAAACACAAAAGTAAGCCTTTGCTCTCTGGAATTAGATAACCCAATTATTCCCGCCAGCGGCACCTTTGGTTTCGGCTATGAATTTGCCGAAATCTACGATATAAACGTTCTTGGCTCATTTTCTTTTAAAGGAACAACTCTTGAGCCGCGTTTTGGAAATCCAACACCAAGAATTGCCGAGTGTACCTCAGGTATGATAAATAGCGTTGGTCTTCAAAATCCCGGTGTAGATAAAGTTATATCCGAAGAACTTCCCAAGCTTAAAAAATGCTTCAATAAAAAAGTTATTGCAAATGTTGGCGGTTTTTCTTTAGAAGAATACACCACAGTTTGCGAGAAACTAGATAAAGAAGAACAGGTAGGCATACTCGAAGTAAACATAAGCTGCCCCAATGTTCATAACGGCGGAATGAGCTTTGGCACAGATCCTCAAATGGCATATAAGGTTACAAAAGCCGTTAAAGATGTATGTAAAAAGCCTGTTATAATAAAATTAAGCCCTAATGTAACAGATATAGTATCAATTGCAAAAGCGTGTGAAGATGCCGGTGCCGATGGCATTAGCCTTATAAACACTCTTTTGGGAATGAGAATTAATTTAAAAACCAAAAAACCCGTAATAGCAAACAAAATGGGCGGTTTTTCAGGCAGTGCAATTTTTCCTGTTGCAGTAAGAATGGTATATCAGGTTTATGATGCAGTTAAAATTCCTGTTGTAGGTATGGGCGGTGTAACAAGTGCTAAAGATGTTATCGAAATGATGCTTGCTGGTGCCACAGCCGTTCAGGTTGGTGCAGCAAATCTTATTGACCCAATGGCTTGCAAAACAATAATCGAAGATTTACCTCTGGAAATGGAAAAGTATGGAATAAAAAGTTTAAATGATATTATAGGAGGCGCTCACTAATGGGTAAAGATGTAATTATAGCTTGTGATTTTCCAAGCAAAGAAGCAACACTCGAATTTCTTTCAAAATTCACCGATGAAAAACCCTATGTAAAAATAGGTATGGAGCTCTTTTACGGAGCAGGTCCCGAAATTGTTCGCGAAATCAAAAAAATGGGACACAAAATCTTTTTAGATTTAAAACTTCACGATATCCCCAACACAGTTAAAAAGGCAATGAGCGTTCTTTCACATCTTGATGTTGATATGTGCAATCTTCACGCTTCAGGCACAGTTGCCATGATGGAAGCTGCAATCGAAGGCTTAACACGTCCCGATGGCACAAGGCCACTTCTCATTGCTGTAACACAGCTCACATCAACAAGCCAGGAAGCAATGGAAAACGACCTTTTAATAAAAGAACCAATAGCCAATGTTGTTATGCACTATGCTTCAAATGCTAAAAAAGCAGGGCTCGACGGCGTTGTTTGCTCACCCTTAGAGGCAGGCGTTGTTCACGAAAAATGCGGTAAGGATTTTATAACAGTAACACCAGGTGTTCGTTTTGCCGATGGTGATGTTGGTGATCAGGTAAGAGTAACAACTCCCGCAAAAGCAAAAGAAATCGGTTCTGATTACATAGTAGTTGGCAGACCCATAACCGCAGCCGAAGATCCTGTTGCAGCATACAGAAGATGTGTAGCTGAATTTGTAGGCTAATAACAGAAATTTTGTAGGGGCTGGCATTTATGACGGCCCGCATAAAAAATAAATGCAATAGCGAAAGGAAAATAATTATGAAAGATATTGAAAGACTCATTGCAAAAGATTTATTATCCATTCAGGCAGTATTCTTCCGTCCCAACGAACCGTTCACATGGGCAAGCGGAATAAAAAGCCCTGTTTACTGCGATAACCGCCTCACCCTCACAGCACCAAAGGTAAGAAGCGATGTTGAAAACGCTCTTGCCGAAACAATAAAAAGAGAATACCCCGATGCCGAAGTTTTAATGGGCACATCAACAGCAGGTATAGCTCACGCCGCCATCACAGCTCATATTCTTGATATGCCTATGGGCTATGTTCGTTCAGGTGCAAAAGACCACGGCAGAGGCAACCAGATTGAAGGCAGACTCGAAAAAGGGCAGAAGGTTGTTGTTGTTGAAGATTTAATCTCCACAGGCGGCAGCGTTATTGAAGTTGTAAATGTATTAAGAGAAGCAGGTGCCGAAGTTTTAGGTATAGTTAGCATATTTACCTACGGTATGCAAAAAGGTATCGACCGTTTGCAAGCTAGCGAAGTTAAAAATGTGAGCCTCACAAATTTTGACACAATAGCTAAAGTTGCATCAGAAGAAAACTATATTGAAGAATCCGATATTGCCCGCCTTATTGCATTCAGAAATAACCCATCTGATGAAAGCTGGATCGGTAAATAATTTTTGTACTTTATATTAGTAATGTAGCGAATGTATTTATGCATTCCGTTAAAGAAAGGAGTATAAAAATGAACCACCTTATAGATATACTTGATTTATCAGTTGAAGAAATATCAGAGCTTATAGCTGTTGCAAACGACATAATGGCAAACCCCGAAAAATATCAGGAAAAATGCCGCTATAAAAAGCTTGCCACACTCTTTTTTGAACCCTCAACAAGAACACGTCTTTCCTTTGAAGCAGCAATGATGGAATTGGGCGGCAATGTTCTTGGCTTTTCCGATGCAGCCTCAAGCTCATCTTCAAAGGGCGAAAGCGTGTCCGACACAGTTTCAGTTGTAAGCGGCTATGCCGATATAATTGCAATGCGTCATCCTAAAGAGGGTGCACCTCTTGTTGCAGCAATGAAAAGCGAAGTACCAATCATAAATGCAGGCGACGGCGGTCATAATCACCCCACACAAACCCTTGCCGATCTTTTAACCATTTATAGAGAAAAAGGCGATTTAAATAACCTTACCATAGGCTTTTGCGGTGATTTAAAATTTGGCAGAACAGTTCATTCTCTTATTGCTGCAATGTCCCGATATAAAAACATTAAATTTGTTCTTATATCACCAAATGAATTAAAGCTTCCAAGCTATGTAAAAAATGACCACATAAAAGAAAAGAACATTCCCTATGTTCAAACAGAATCTTTAGATGATGTTATAGGTGATTTAGATATTTTATATATGACAAGAGTTCAAAAAGAACGCTTCTTTAATGAAGAAGACTATCTTCGCCTTAAAGATAGCTACATCTTAACTCCCGAAAAGCTTAAAAATGCAAAATCAGATTTAAGCATACTTCACCCTCTTCCAAGAGTAAACGAAATTTCAACACTTGTTGATGAAGACCCCAGAGCATGCTATTTCCGCCAGACCAAAAATGGCAAATACATGAGAATGGCTCTTATTTTAAAACTTCTGGAGGTAATGTAATATGCATGTAGATTCAATAACAAATGGTATCGTAATCGATCACATCACCGAAGGAAAGGCAATGCAGATATATGATATGCTATCTCTTGGCTCTCTTTCCTGCCCGGTTGCAATTTTAAAAAATGTTCCCAGTAAAAAAATGGGTAGAAAAGATATTATAAAAATCGATTCAAGTATAGACATAAACCTCGATGTTCTGGGTTTTGTAAGCCCCAACATCACCGTTGCCATTGTAAGAGACGGTAAAATATGCGAGAAAAAGCATATAGACCTTCCCAAAAAACTCACAGATATTATAAAATGTAAAAACCCAAGATGCATAACATCAACCGAGCAGGATATTCACCATATTTTTAAACTCAGCGAGGGAAATAATCCTGTTTACAGATGTATATACTGTGATACAAAAGCATAATATCAGTGAAGAGTGAATAAAGAAGAATAGAGAAATGTTCAAATCCGCAAGCGGATTTGTGGAGTATATAATAATGCGTGGGACGGCATTCCTGACGTCCTGATGCTATGTATTTATTTGAAATAAAACAACTAAAAGGAGCAATCACAATGAATGTATGGCACGATATTTCACCCGATAGAATCCACCCCGATAGTTTCCTGGTTTATATTGAAATAACCAAAGGTCAGAAACAAAAATATGAGCTTGATAAATCCACAGGTATGCTTATTTTAGATAGAATACTCTATACCTCAACCCATTATCCTGCAAACTATGGCTTTATTCCCCGTACCTTAAGTGATGATGGAGACCCTTTAGATGTTTTAGTCCTTTGTTCAGAGCCGCTTTTAAACAGGTCTCTTGTTCGCTGCAAACCTGTTGGAGTTATCACAATGGAAGACGATGGCAAAATGGACGAAAAAATAATTGCCATTCCCTTTGGCGACCCATCTTATAATGTTTATTCTTCAATAGACGAGCTTCCCGAACATATAACCGATGAAATCAGGCACTTTTTTACAGTTTATAAAGAGCTTGAAGGTGTAAGAACCTTTGTATCTCAAAGCGAAGGTACATCGGAAGCTATAAAAATAATAGAAAAATGTATTCTTGCCTATAATCACAAATTTGGTAAGGAATAAGTTTTGCATTGAATTATTGTATATAAAAAAGCTCATTCGTTAATTCGAATGAGCTTTTTTTATTCGTATTTTCCACGTTGCTTAAGCAACATATCGTGCCGTAGGCATATCGAGTGCTGTGCACATATCGAAAATTCCTTTAGGAATTTATATCACTAAAAAGTGATTATTCACTTTTTAATTAATACATTCCCATTCCTGCACCTGGCATAGCTCCTGCAGCAGCTGCTGCGTTAGCATTTGGGTCGGCCTTGTCGGCAACAATGCTTTCAGTTGTAAGAACCATGCTGGCAACACTTGCAGCATTCTGAAGTGCACTTCTGGTAACTTTTGCAGGGTCAACAATACCTGCTTCAACCATATCAACATATTCTTCAATAAGAGCATTAAAGCCAATACCTGGCTTGCTGTTTTTAATTTTTTCAATAATAACGCTGCCCTCAAGTCCTGCGTTTTTAGCAATCTGCTTAACGGGTTCTTCCAAAGCTTTTAAAATAATTGCCACACCTGTTTTTGCATCTGCTTCTTCAACTTCGTCAATAGCTTTTGCAACTGCAGGAAGAGCGTTAATATAGGAGGTACCGCCGCCTGCAATAATACCTTCTTCAACTGCAGCTTTTGTTGCAGCAAGAGCATCTTCAATTCTTAATTTCATTTCTTTCATTTCGGTTTCTGTTGCAGCACCAACCTTAATAACTGCCACACCGCCGGAGAGTTTAGCAAGTCTTTCCTGAAGCTTTTCTTTGTCGAATTCGCTTGTTGTTTCTTCAAGCTGAGATTTAATAGCTGTAACTCTGTCTTTAATAGCCTGGCTATCGCCTAAACCGTCAACAATAATTGTGTTTTCTTTCTGCACTTTAACCTGTTTTGCACGGCCGAGCATATCTATGCTTGTGTCTTTAAGCTCTAAACCGAGTTCTTCGGAAATAACCTGACCGCCGGTTAAAACTGCAATGTCTTTAAGCATTTCTTTTCTTCTGTCGCCAAAGCCGGGAGCTTTAACTGCAACGCAGGTAAATGTGCCGCGGAGTCTGTTCACAATAAGGGTTGTAAGAGCTTCGCCTTCAATGTCTTCAGCAATTATAACGAGCTTTTTGCCCTGCTGAACAATCTGCTCGAGAATTGGGAGAATATCCTGAATGTTAGATATTTTCTTATCTGTAATAAGAATGTAGGCATCGTCGATAACTGCTTCCATTTTTTCTGTGTCTGTTACCATGTATGGTGAGAGGTAACCTCTGTCAAACTGCATACCTTCAACAACATCGCAGTAGGTTTCAGCAGTTTTTGATTCTTCAACAGTAATAACACCGTCGCTTGTAACCTTTTCCATAGCATCGGCAATAAGTGAACCAATGTATTCGTTAGCAGCCGAAACAGAAGCAACTCTTGCAATGTCTTCTTTTCCGCTAACCTGTTTGCTGTTTGCAAGAATGTATTTAACTGCAGCATCAACAGCTTTTGCAATACCCTTTTTAACAATCATGGGGTTAGCTCCTGCTGCCACATTTTTTAAACCTTCTCTTATAATTGCCTGTGCAAGAAGTGTTGCGGTTGTAGTACCATCGCCTGCAACATCGTTTGTTTTTGTTGCAACTTCTTTAACAAGCTGAGCACCCATATTTTCAAATGCATCTTCAAGTTCAATTTCTTTTGCAATTGTAACACCATCGTTTGTAATAAGTGGTGCACCGAATTTTTTGTCTAAAACAACATTTCTGCCTTTGGGGCCGAGTGTGATTTTAACGGCATCTGCAAGCTGGTCAACACCCGACTGGAGTGCTCTTCTTGCTTCTTCGCCAAATAATACTTTTTTAGCCATTTTAAAATACCTCCGATAAATTATTCAACAACAGCGAGAATATCGCTCTGTCTAACGATTATGTTTTCTTTTCCGTCAAGCTTAACCTTTGTTCCGGCATACTGGCTAATAAGAACCTTATCGCCCACCTTAACTTCCATAACAATTTCCTTGCCGTCAACAACACCGCCGGGGCCAACTGCAGTAACAACAGCTACCTGGGGTTTTTCCTGAGCGCTTCCGGGAAGAACAATACCGCTTTTGGTTGTTTCTTCGCTCTCGGTCATCTGAATAACCACTCTGTCTGCCAAGGGTTTAATAGTCATTTTTATTACCTCCTGAAATAAATCTTATAAAAGATTATTATTTAATTTCATTTTAGCACTCTTTATATGCGAGTGCTAAATATAGTTATATTATAGAATTATATTTTGAAAATTTCAATAGGGAAATAAACAAATTTTTCCAATAAAATTATGTTCATTTTGTTAATTTATACATTTATCAAAAATTTATGAATATCACACATTAAATCTGAATAAAACAATGTCTCCGTCGTTCATAACATATTCCTTACCTTCCAAACGAACAAGACCTTTTTCTCTTGCTGCTGCATAAGTGCCGCTAGCCATCAAATCATCATAAGCAACAACCTCTGCTCTTATAAAGCCTTTTTCAAAGTCGGTGTGAATTTTTCCTGCAGCCTGGGGAGCTTTTGTTCCTTTAACAATAGTCCATGCTCTTACCTCGGGCTTGCCTGCTGTTAAATAGCTTATAAGACCTAAAAGTGAATAGCTTTTTTTAATGAGTCTTTCAAGGCCCGATTCCTCAATGCCTAAATCGCTTAAAAACTCCTGCTTTTCTTCTTCGTCAAATTCAGTAATGTCTTCTTCTATTTTAGCACAAATAGGAAGAACCTCGCTTCCTTCACCTTTGGCAAATTCTTCAACCTCTTTAATAAAGGCGTTGTTTTCTATGCCATTTATAAAATCATCTTCCGAAACATTAGCGGCATAAATAACAGGTTTAATGGTAAGAAGTGCTATTTCTTTTAATATTTCCTTTTCTTCTTCTGAAAATTCCATGCTCCTTGCACTTTTACCCGCTTCTAAATTTTCATAAATTCTTTCAAGCATATTAAGCTCGGTTAAATATTTTTTGTCGCCGCCCTTCATAGACTTTTTAACTCTGTCTATTCTTTTTTCAACCATTTCCATATCGGCGAAAATAAGCTCCCAGTTGATTGTTTCTATATCTCTCACAGGGCCGATGCTTCCGTCAACATGAACAATGTTTCCGTCTTCAAAGCATCTTACCACATGAACAATGGCGTCAACCTCTCTTATGTGCGATAAAAATTTGTTGCCAAGGCCTTCGCCGCGGCTTGCGCCCTTAACTAAGCCTGCAATGTCAACAAATTCAACAACTGCTCTTGTTAATTTGTCGGGCTCATACATTTCGGCGAGCTTATCGAGTCTTTCATCGGGAACTGCAACCACACCAACATTTGGCTCAATTGTGCAGAATGGATAGTTTGCCGATTCTGCTCCCGCCTGAGTAATTGCATTAAAAAGTGTGCTTTTACCAACATTTGGCAATCCCACTATACCTAGTTTCATAAGTACCTCCATATTTTTTGCTATATTTCATTCTAACAAAATATTATACTATAATTTTCCTTTATATTCAAGAGAAATTTAGCTAAAAAAGATATTTTTAAAAAACTCTTGCATTTATATGAAAAATGTGGTATCATACATAAAGTAAGTTAATAATCATCGTAATGAGAGTGGGTTTTCGAACCCACTCTTTTGTATAGTTTGGGCTTGCCAAACAGCTAACGATGAAAAAAAGGAATGATAAAATGGCAGATAAAAAAATTCCTCAAATCGTTTGGGAGCTTGCCGCACCTTTTGCTAAAGAGGCGGGCTGCATTATAGACGATGTGGAATTCAAAAAAGAAGGCTCGGAATATGTTTTAAGAGTTATCATTGATGTTGAGGAAGACTGTGCAGGCGGTGTATCAATCGATCAGTGCGAAAGCGTTAGCCGCAGTTTAAGTGATGCCTTAGATAGCTCCGACCCAATAAGTGTAGCCTATATGCTCGAGGTTTCATCGCCCGGGATTGACCGCCCCCTAAAACGCGATAAAGATTTTATTCGCTTTATGGGAAGAGATATAGACATTGGTCTTTTTAAAGCCATAAACGGCAGTAAAACCATATCAGGCAAACTCACAGGCTATGAAGACGGCATTATAACCGTTAATATAGGAAATGAAGAATTTAAAATTGAAAAAGAAAAAACTGCAAGCGTTCGTCTTGCGGTTATATGGTAAATAGGAAGGGAATGGTATAAAAAATGAATAGCGAATTTTTACTTGCATTAAACGAAATCGAAAAAGAAAAAAACATCAGCAAAGAAATTCTTCTTGATGCTATCGATGCAGCACTTGTTTCTGCATACAAAAGAAATTACAGCACAAACCATAACAATGTTGTTGTAAACATCGACCGTGAAACAGGCTCCGTTAAGGTTTTTGTTCAGAAAGAAGTTGTTGAAGAAATAACCGATAGCCTCTGCCAGATTTCACTCGATGAAGCAAAGAAAATTTCGGGAAGTTATGAAATCGGCGACACAGTTAATATTGAAGACACCCCCGCAGCCTTTGGCAGAATTGCTGCTCAAACAGCAAAGCAGGTTGTTCTTCAAAGAATAAAAGAAGCCGAAAGAAACCTTATTTTTGATGAGTTTTCCGAAAGAGAACATAAGGTTGTAACAGGAATAGTGCAGAGAATAGAAAAAGATAATATCTATCTTGATATTGGTAAAACCGAAGCATATCTTTCACCAAGAGAGCAGGTTCCCACCGAAAGCTACACCTTCCATAAAAGATTAAAGGTGTATGTAACCGAAGTAAGAAAAACAACAAAAGGACCACTTGTAACAGTTTCAAGAACACGCCCCGCATTTGTAGGTAAGCTCTTTGAAGAAGAAATTCCCGAAATCAAAGACGGTATAGTTGAGATTAAGAGCATTTCCCGTGAGGCAGGCTCAAGAACAAAGATTGCTGTGTGGACAAACGATAAAAATGTTGACCCAATAGGTGCCTGCATAGGTGCAAAGGGCACAAGAGTTCAGAATATCGTTGATGAATTAAACGGCGAAAAAATAGATATCGTTCGTTACAGCGAAGATATAGCAGAATTCATAAAAGCAAGCTTAAATCCTGCAGAGGTTGTAAGCCTTGAAATAAATGCCGACGAAAAAGAAGCACACGTTGTTGTTCCTTTCCATCAGCTTTCACTTGCAATTGGTAAAGAAGGTCAGAATGCCCGTCTTGCTGCAAGACTCACAGGCTTTAAAATCGACATCAAAAGCGATGCCGAGTAATATTTAAGGAATAAAACTATGGCACGAAATGCAAAAAACACAAGAATGTGTTCAGGCTGTATGGCAAGAAGGGATAAACATGAGTTTGTTTGCATATATAATTCGGCAGACGGTGTAAAAATCGGTAGTCCCTGTGATAAAACATCGGGCAGAAGTGCATATATTTGTAAAAATAAAGAGTGCATGGAAAAAGCCATTAAAAGAAAATGGATACCCCGCAGTTTAAGAAGCGAACTTCCCCCTTGTTTTTACGATAGCCTCAGAGAATATTTCAAAACATTTTAAGTAGGAGTGATAGTTATTAAAAGCGTATTTGGTTTAATAGGGCTTGCCAAAAGAGCAGGAAAAATTTCCTGCGGCGAAAGTGCCTGCAAAGAGGCAATAAAGCTTGGCAAATCATTTTTAATCATTCTTGCCCAAGATGTTGGCAAAAACACGAGTAAAAACATTTTAGATAGCTGCAGTTTCTATAAGGTAAAGCACCTTATTCTCGGCACCAAAGAGAGCCTCGGGCATGCGGTGGGCAACCCATATAACGCCGTTTTGTCGATAAATGATGAGGGCTTTGCAAACGGAATATTAAAAAAATATTCGGCAAATATAAATGAAGGTGAGTGATAATATGGCTAAGGTAAAAAACAACAACCCCAGAGTCCATGAAATATCAAAAGATATAAATATATCAAGTAAAGATTTAATAGCTCTTCTTGAAAGCTACGGTGTAACCGTTAAAAATCACATGACTGTTTTAGAAAACAGAGAGATAGATATTATTTTAACCACCTATCTCAATGAGTATGATAAAGGCGACAGTATAGAGGAATACTATGCTTCCCTTCAAGCACAGAAAAAAGAAGAAGCTAAAAAAGAAGCGGCAAAATCGGGCAAAGCAGATGAAGTTCCCGCGGTAGAAGAAACCGAAATAACCGCAGAAAGCCTCGAAATTAAAACCGAGCCTCAAAGAACTGTTGTAGATACCCGTCAGAATAATGTTGACCTTGAAAAGCTCGACACAGAAAAAATCGAACAGCTTGTTGATGTTGACAAGGTTGAGGGTAAATCACAGAAAAAACAGAAAATCAAAAAAGGCGGTCAGGCAAAGAAACAGGAAAAAGAATTTACTAATGTAAATAAAAAGAAAAAGAATGAGGAAAAAGAAAAAGAAGTTAAAAATGTTCTTGTTCCCGACGAAATTTCTGTTGGTGAATTTTCCGAAAGGTTAAATCTTCCTGCAACAACTGTTGTTAAAAAGCTTTTTGAACTTGGCATAATGGCAACCATAAGCCAGAACATAGATTTCGACACAGCTGCCCTTATAGGTGAAGATTTAGGCTACACAGTTGAAAAAGAAATCATCATAACCGATGAAGACCGTCTCTTTAACGATGTTGAAGATAAAGAAGAAGAATTAGAGCCCCGTTCACCTGTTGTTGTTGTAATGGGCCACGTTGACCACGGTAAAACCTCGCTTCTCGATGCTATCCGTAACACAAATGTTATTGCAAAAGAAGCAGGCGGTATCACACAGCATATAGGTGCTTACAGAGTTAGAATTAACGATAAGAAAATCACCTTCCTCGATACCCCAGGCCACGAAGCTTTCACAGCAATGCGTATGAGAGGTGCACAGGTAACAGACGTTGCAATATTAGTTGTTGCTGCCGACGATGGCATCATGCCCCAGACAATCGAAGCTATAAACCACGCTAAAGCTGCGGGCGTAACAATCATCGTTGCAATAAATAAAATCGATAAAGAGGGCGCAAACCCCGATAGAATCAAGCAGGAGCTCACAGAATACGATCTCGTTCCAGAAGAATGGGGCGGCAGCACAATCTGTGTTCCAATTTCTGCAAAATTTAATCAGAATATAGATGAGCTTCTTGAAATGGTAACTCTTGTTGCCGATATGAAAGAATTAAAAGCTAACCCCAACCGCCGTGCAAAAGGAACAGTTATAGAAGCCCGCTTAGATAAAGGCAGAGGCCCTGTTGCCACAGTTCTTGTTCAGAACGGAACACTTAAATCAGGCGATATCATCGTTGCAGGCACAGCTGTGGGCAGAGTAAGAGCCATGGTAGATGACAGAGGAAACGCAGTTAAAAAAGCAGGTCCTTCTGTTCCTGTTGAAATTATAGGCTTAAGCGAAGTTCCCGATGGCGGCGACACCTTCTATGCAGTAGATGACGAAAGAAAAGCAAGAGCCGTTGTTGAAAAAAGAAAAGAAAAAATCAAAGAAGAAACAATTCAGTCAAGAAGTGCAGTATCTCTCGACGATTTATTCAGCCAGATTCAGCAGGGTGATGTTAAAGACTTAAACATCATCGTAAAAGCCGATGTTCAGGGCTCTGTTGAAGCCGTTAAGCAGTCTTTATCCAAGCTTTCAAATGAGGAAGTAAGAGTAAACTGTATCCACGGCGGTGTTGGCGGTGTAACCGAATCCGATGTTATGCTTGCTGCCGCTTCAAATGCAATCATAGTAGGCTTTAATGTTCGTCCGGCAGGTGGTGCTCTTGAATCAGCCAAGAGAAACGAAGTTGATATCCGTCTTTACCGCGTAATTTACCACGCAATAGAAGAAATCGAAGCTGCTATGAAAGGTATGCTTGCACCTAAATTCAGAGAAAATCTTTTAGGCCATGCAGAAGTAAGAAGCGTATTTAAGGTAACAGGTGTAGGTGCAATTGCCGGCGGTTATGTTCTCGATGGTAAAATTTCGCGTAACTCACAGGTTCGTATTGTCCGCGATAGCATAATCATTCACGAAGGTGTTTTATCAAGTCTCCGCCGTTTCAAAGACGATGTTAAAGAAGTTGCATCGGGCTACGAATGTGGTATCGGTGTTGAAAACTACAACGACATTAAAGAAGGCGATGTAATCGAATCCTTTGTAATGGAAGAAATAAAGAATCAATAATCACAGTATATAAATGCCCGAAAGGTAAGGTGATATTCGTGGCAAATAACAGAATGGAAAGAATAAAGGAAGACATAAAAAGGGAGCTTTCCTCTATTTTAAGAGACATAAAAGACCCCCGTCTTTCACCAATGACAAGCGTTGTGGCAGTTGAAGTTACAAAAGACCTTAAATATGCCAAGGTATATGTAAGCGTTATGGGCACAGAAGAAGAAAAATCAGCTTCTATGCAGGCTCTTAAAAATGCCACAGGCTTTATAAAAAGAGAAATCGGCTCAAGGCTTAATTTAAGAGGTGTTCCTCACCCCAGCTTTGTTCTCGATCGCTCAATAGACTACGGTGCTCACATTAATAGCATCATAGCTAAAATAAATAAAGAATAAGGTGATACCTTATGAATACACTTGCTCAGATATCTGCATACTTAAAGCAAAACAACAATTATGCAATAATCACTCATAAAAACCCCGACGGAGACTGCCTTGGTTGTGCCAAGGCTCTTTGTCTTGCACTTAAAAATATGGGTAAAAATGCCTGTGTGGTTCTTCCCAATCCCCAAAGTCCCCGCCATGAATTTATGTGGGATAATAGCTTAGAGGAAAAAAGCTTCACCCCACAGTGTGCACTTTGTGTAGATGTTGCATCAATATCACAAATGGGCAATTCTTTTGAAGAAACTTTTCAAAAGCTTTCAGAGTCTGTGTGTATCGACCACCACGGCACAAATAGCGGCTTTGCAGATTTAAACTATATAGATTCCAAAAGTGCCGCTTGCGGTGAAATTATCTATGAGCTTTTAGTGGAAATGGGTGCCCAAATAAATGAGGAAATTGCAAAAGCACTTTTGGTTGCCATAGCCGATGATACCGGCAGCTTTCAATATTCCAACACAAGTGCAAAAACTCATGAAATAGTATCTCAGCTTTATAAAATAATTCCAAACCCCGAGCCGATTATGCGTGCTCTCTATGGCACCCACACAATCGGGGAGATAGACACCTTAAAAGAAATTATTCCAAGCATTGAATATCATCTTGAAGGCAAGGTTTGTTTTATGACTGCAAATCTTGAGGCAATAGTAAATTTAGGTGCCGATCCATCAAATGTAGATGCATGGCTTGGGCTTCCTCGTTCTGCAGTGGGAGTTGAGGTTGCCGCAGTTTTTAAAATTCATTCGCAAAACGAGGTTAAGGTAAGCTTTAGGTCAAACGACTATGTAGATGTATCCGCCCTTGCTTCAAAATTTGGCGGCGGCGGGCATATAAGAGCTGCCGGAGCCACATTTTTTGAAGATGTTAATTCAGCAAAAGAAAAAATACTTAAAGAACTTAAAAAGCTGGTGTAGTTTTGGACAATATAAATGGAATAGTTATTGTAAATAAAGATAAAGGCTTTACCTCTCACGATGTGGTAAATGTTATAAGAAAAATATTCGGAACCCGCAAAGTTGGGCACACAGGCACTCTCGACCCCGATGCAACGGGCGTACTTCCAATATGCATCGGCAAAGGCACAAAGCTTGCCGATATGCTCACCTTTTCCGATAAATGCTACAAAGCAAGAGTAAGGCTTGGCATAACTACCGACACCCAGGATATTTCAGGCGAAATTCTCACTAAGTCCGATGTTAATGTTACAGAGGAAGAACTCCTCTTGGCCATTAAAAAACACACAGGCGAAATAATGCAGATTCCGCCAATGTATTCTGCAATAAAAATAAATGGTCAAAAGCTTTGTGATTTAGCCCGAAAGGGAATAGAGGTTGAAAGAAAACCCCGAAGGTTACTATTTATTCGGCAGAGCTTTCAGATTTTGACGGCATGGAATTTAATCTCACCGTTTCCTGTTCAAAAGGCACCTATATCCGCACCCTTTGCGATGATATAGGAAAGCATTTAGGCTGCGGCGCTGTTATGACAGAACTTCAGCGTACAAAATCTTCGGTTTTCACTCTTGAAAATTCTTATACTTTAGATGAATTAAAACAAATGACCGAAGATAAGTTAAGGAGCATTTTAATGCCCGTAGACTCGGTGTTTTTAAACTATCCCGAAATGTATATAGACGATAATTTAAAAAAACGGGTAACAAATGGTGCCACAAGCTTTGTTAAGTTAAACGAGGGTACATACAGAATATACGATAAAGAAAAAAACTTTCTTTGTCTTGCCCAAGTTAAAGAAGAAAATGGCAAAAAAACCCTTAAATCCATAAAAACGTTTTATTAAAGGTGATAATAATGGCAAACAGTAAAAAAACAGTTGTTGCCATAGGTAAATTCGACGGTGTTCACTCAGGCCACAGGGAGCTTCTTTTAAAGGCTACCCGCATAGCAGAAGAAAAAGGCTATGAGAGCGTGGCACTTGTAATCGATACTCAAAGAGGACAGCTTCTTATTCCTAAAAACGAAAGAGACGAAATGATAAAATCCCTAGGAATAAACAGAGTAGAAATTAAGTGCTTAACACCTGAATTTATGAATATGTCGGCAGAAGAATTTGTATCGGATTTTCTTATAAAAGAATTAAACTGCGAATATGTGGTTGTTGGCTATAACTTCCGCTTTGCAAAGGGCAGATCTGCCGATGCAAATTATCTTGAAGAGCTGTGCATGGAAAATGATATATACTGCACAGTTATCCCAAAGCTAACATGCCATCTGGAATCAGGCGAGGTAACCGCCAGCAGCAGTAATATCCGTGATTCATTATTCAGGGGAGATGTTAAAGAGGCATCGGTAATTTTAGGCAGAACCTATTCACTCTCGGGTGAGGTTGTTTCAGGCAGAAAAATCGGCAGAACAATAAACACGCCCACAGCAAATATAAAATGCCACGCAAAAACAACTCTTCCAAAGAAAGGCGTCTATGCCACAAGAGTGCAAATAAACGGAAAAACCTATGCTTCAATAACCAATATAGGCAATAATCCAACAGTCAGTTCAAACGGTGAAATCACCATTGAAACCCATATAATAGACTTTTCGGATAATATCTATGGTAAAGAAATTAAAATTGAATTTTTATCAAGAATAAGAGACGAAAAAAAGTTTGATAGCCTTGAAGAATTAAAAAATCAAATAGAAAAAGATATAAACATTTCTAAAAAGGAATAAACGATTTTGATGATTTTTAAGGCAATTTAAAAGCTTTGGTTTGTGTTGACAAATAAAAATCATTGTGCTATAATTTTATTTAATTTAAAAGCCATGACGGAGACAGTAGCTTTTTTGAAGCATACCAGAGAGAGAAACATTTGCTGGAAGTTTCTTATGCCAACATTTAGTGAACACCACTCCCGAGCTGCAGTGTCGAAATAACAGTAGGCTCTTGCCGTAACTCCTGCGTAAAAGGATAGGGTAGCCCCCAAAGTTAAAAACCAAGGTGGAACCGTGCAAAATTTTGCACCCTTGATAATGCGATTTTTCGCGTTACAAGGGTGCTTTTTTATAACATAGGAAATTACGCGCAGTCGTGCGTAATTTTGCCTGTTTCAAAAAAGTGTACCTTTTTGCCCCCGAGAGTGGGGGTTAGGGGGTTGATGTGATGAAATCACTTTTTTAATGTAATTGTAGGGAAGGGATTTATCCCTTCCGATGTAAATCAAAAAATTATTTAATTCAATATAAAACATCGAAAGGAAGTTATATTATGAAAGTTATCTATGCTAATGGCACAGTTG
>JAGBXL010000053.1 GCA_017629325.1 Clostridia bacterium
TAATTTCAATAGATTCAGAAAAAGAATATTACATATGTTTAACTACAAAAAATCTAATACTGGAAAGGCGGCTGCATAAACTGCAACCGCCACCAAAAATTCCATTATTCAATTTTGACCCCAACTATTGACAAAGAGCCAAATTAAATAGGGAAGAAATCCACCTTTATAGTGTTCTGTTAAGAAGATTATCAAGATTATTATAATTTTCATAAACCTTTGAATAATCAACTCCGCTTGGTTTAAACACTTTATCGGTTTCTATCATAGAGCATGCTTCTTCAACTGATTTAAAATAACCGCAGCCAACACCGGCAAGAATTGCAGAGCCTAAGCAAGCAGTTTCTTTATTTTTGAGTGTTGTAAGTGTTTTTCCTGTCATATCGGCTTTAATCTGGTTCCAAAGTGAACTTTTTGCACCACCGCCCATAAGACGTATTTCATTAGCATCAACATTAATATAATCAAGATTTGCTTTTAACATACAAGAAATAGCTTCCATAATAGCACGTGCAAAATGTGCTCTTGTGTGTTCAAGAGTTATTCCATAAAATGCACCCTTGGCTTCAGGATTATACTTTGGCATTGTAGAGCCGCAAAGGTGAGGAAGCATTGTTAATCCGTTGGAACCTGGTTCTATTTTTTCTGCTATTGCTGTTAATGCATTAAAATCTTCATAGTCTTCGCAGAAGTTATTTTTGAACCATTTAAAAGCCATTCCTGCAACCGATGTCCATAAAACGAGTGAGTATTTTCCATCGTAATTATAGTGGCATGGTATAATACTGTTTTCAACATAAGGGGGTATATTATCAACAGGAACAAAAAGAACCATTGTTGTTCCTGTCATTTCACTTATTATACCTTGTTTAATTATTCCGGCACCGATTCCGCCTGCAACCTGGTCCATTGCACCGGTTACAACGGTCATACCCTCATACTCTCCAATTTTAATACCGCTGTCATATAATTCAGGAAGCATAGAGGTTTCAACACCGATAAAATCAAGCATTTCTTTCCACCAAATGCCATTATTTATATCAAAATAAATTGTGGAAGACTGGAGAGTTTTCTCTGTTACAAATTTACCGGTCATCTTATAGAGAATATAATCTTCTAATAAAAATATCTTTTTTGTTTTTGCCCAAACTTCAGGTTCATTTCTTTTAACCCACAAAAGCTTGGAAGCGGGCCATGTTGCAGTTATTTCAGGTTGACCTGTAATTTCATATACCTTTTTTCTACCAAAGTGTTCTTCTATTATTTTTGCTTCTTCATCTGCTCTGTTATCAACCCAAACGATAGCCTTTCTTACGGGATTTCCGTCTTCATCTGTAAGAATAAGGGTTTCGCATTGGGTATCTATGGAAAGAGCCTCAATTTCAAGACCTTCTGTTGCTTTTTGGATACCTTCTTTTGTTATATCCCAATATTTTTCAGCCGGAAATTCTGCATATACACCACTTGCTTCAAGAGTGTAATCTACTGTGGCTTGAGTTAGCTGCTCTAATTTATCATTAAAGCTGGCAGCCTTAAGAGATGTTGTGCCTATATCAATTCCTAAAAAATTCATGTATACACTTCCTTTTACCGTAAATACTCAATTAACAGTAAATCTATTAGATTTACTGTTAATTGAAAACACTTGTTAATTATTTTTTATTTAATCTTTCACCAACAGCACCGCCCGGATGAATAAGAGCAAACTGTTCATTTTTATAGTCTGTTTCTTCAATGAGTGCAGCCTGAAGTGCGTGGAAAATCATGCATAAAGCTGTTGAAGAAGTTGTACCCTGTGAATTATATTTATCTGTTTCACGATTTACATATTGCTTCAAAACAACATCAGCCTCAAGAGCTAGGGGAGATTCCATGTTTTCTGTGATA